>NZ_JAGXTP010000004.1 GCF_018334155.1 Devosia litorisediminis
TGGCCGACACCGCCTTTGGTGATGGCACCCCCGAAATGCGCGAATTCATCGCCGACAGCATTCTCGTTCGCCTGCAGCAGCAGGGCGTCGCCGCCACCGATGTCGAAGAATGGGGCGATCTGGTCCGTGCCTTCGTGACCAACCCTGATGGCACGCAGTCCATGCAGTTGTTCACTCCCGGCTTGCTGCAGCCAGTAACGCTCTAACCCCACCAAGAAGGAATATTGAAATGATCAAGAACACACTCATCGCCCTTGTTGCTGCCGCCTCTATGGTTGGCGTCGCTGCGCCCGCCATGGCCGACACCGCCTTTGGTGATGGCACCCCCGAAATGCGCGAATTCATCGCCGACAGCATTCTCGTTCGCCTGCAGCAGCAGGGCGTCGCCGCCACCGATGTCGAAGAATGGGGCGATCTGGTCCGCGCCTTCGTGACCAACCCTGATGGCACGCAGTCCATGCAGTTGTTCACACCCGGCTTGCTGCAGCCAGTAACGTACTAAGGCCAGAAAACCACGGCGCCGGCGGTACTGGCCGACGGCGCCCGTAGCTCAGGCGGAATGGATGAGTCGGACAGCCGGCTCACCGCCCGAGGTGTCGAAGCGCTGCCGCGCCGCTTCGACTTGTGTTCGATTGCGCGCGGCAAACACTCGCCAGCTATCGGCCAGCTCAAGCAATTCGCGGCCGAGTTCGGTCAATTCATAATCAACACGGGGCGGGATCGTGGCGAACATGGTTCGTGTCACGAAACCATCGCGCTCCAGCTCCCGCAGCGTGGTGGTCAGCATTTTTTGAGAGATGCCGCCCGAAACGCGCTTGAGTTCATTGAACCGCAGTGTCTCGGCGCGCAGCAGGGTGACGATAACCAATGTCCATTTGCCGGGCCTGACCACCAGCATGTCTGAATCCGGTGGCAGGCTTCTCGACTGGGACATGACGCATCTCGGAACAGTGGACCAAGTCCCGCATATGGGGCGTGATGGTGCATGTTCCAGTGCTGACGGGCTGAAATCGTCGCCATGCTTACCAAATTGCTGGCCGCTCAGGCGCGCGTGAAGCTCAGGTAAAAACTGATCATGCGGCCTTCGCGGCGCGCTTTCTGCTCATACCGCGTCGCCTGCCAGCCCGGATAGGGTTGGTGCCAGTCGCCCGGTTTTTCCGGCGCAAACGCAAATTCTGGCGTGCGCACGATATGGGCCAGCGTCCAGTTGGCGTAGTCTTCGATATCGGTGGCGAAGTGAAAAACGCCACCTGGCCGGATCACCCGCGCCAGCTCGGCCAGCGTGGTGGGTGACACAAAGCGCCGCTTGTGATGCCGCGTCTTGGGCCAGGGGTCAGGATAGAGCAGATAAACCTCATCCAGGCTCGCATCGGGCAACTCGGTCAGCAGCTTGAAGGCATCGTCAGTGAACAGCCGAATATTTTCCAGACCCTCGGCAGCGATGGTCTGCACCATCTTGCCGATCCCGCCGGTAAAAACCTCGCAGCCAATATAGCCGGTCTCGGGATGGTTTGCCGCCTCAAGCGCCAGATGCTCGCCGCCGCCATAACCGATTTCAACAATCAGCCTGTCGGCATCGGGAAAAAGGCTGCGCGGATCAAGCGGACCCGCGAGCTTGATTTCCAGATTGGGCAGGGTGGCGTCGAACACCGCCTGCTGCCCGCCATGCAGTTTCTTGCCAGACCGACGGCCAAAAAACGCGCGGGGCGCGCCATCGCGCGTTTTTGGCAGTTCGTGCGACATGTCGAGCCTACTTTACGGCGGCCTTGAGGGCGCTGACCAGATCGGTCTTTTCCCACGAGAAGCTGCCATCGCGACCCGCCTTGCGACCGAAATGGCCATAGGCTGCAGTCTTGGCATAGATGGGCTTGTTGAGATCGAGATGGGTGCGGATGCCGCGCGGCGACAAATCCATTACCTTGGCCAGAGCCGCTTCGACCACTTCCTCGTCCACCGTGCCGGTGTCATGCAGATTGACATTGATCGAGAGTGGGTGCGCCACGCCGATGGCATAGCTGAGCTGGATCGTGGCGCGCTCGGCCATGCCGGCTGCCACCACATTCTTGGCGAGATAACGCGCGGCATAGGCAGCCGAGCGGTCAACCTTGGTGGGATCCTTGCCCGAGAACGCGCCGCCGCCATGCGGGGCTGCGCCACCATAGGTGTCCACAATGATCTTGCGACCGGTCAGACCGGCATCGCCATCGGGGCCGCCAACCACGAACTTGCCGGTCGGGTTGATGTGCCAGACCGTTTCATCGGAAATCCAGCCATCGGGCAGGGCTTCGCGGATGTAGGGCTCGACAATCTTGCGGACATCGGCAGACGTCAGCGTCTCGTCCAGATGCTGGGTCGACAGCACGATCTGGGTCACCGCGACGGGCTTGCCGTCCTGATAGCGCATCGTCACCTGGCTCTTGGCGTCGGGGCCCAGCACCTTGGCGGGGCCGGTGCCTTCCTTGCGCGCCAATGTCAGTGATTCGAGGATCTTGTGGGCGTAATAGACCGGCGCCGGCATCAATTCCGGCGTCTCGCGCGATGCATAGCCAAACATGATGCCCTGATCGCCAGCGCCAACATCCTTGTTGCCCGACTCATCGACGCCCTGGGCGATATCGGCGGACTGGCCGTGCAGCAGCACGTCAATGCGGCAGGTCTTCCAGTGGAAACCAGGCTGCTCATAACCAATGGCGCGAATGGCCTTGCGCGCTGCCGACTTGAATTTGGATGGATTGACCACTGGATTGCCGGCGGCATCGAGCATGATGTTGCCCGCCTTGTCCTTTTTCAGCAGCGATTCGGGGACGCGTACTTCGCCCGCGATGATGACGCGATTGGTCGTGGCCAGGGTTTCGCAGGCCGTGCGGACCTGGGCTGGGCTCATGCCGGCCTTCTTGGCCTCGCGGAATACCATATCAACAATTTCGTCGCTGATCCGGTCGCAGACCTTGTCCGGATGACCTTCGGAAACCGATTCCGAGGTGAAGAGAAAAGATGATCGGACCACGCAACATCCCCTGATTTTGCTCAAAAGCGCTCAAAACGAGCATTTCTATGGGGTTTGTGACACCCATGAGCCAACCGGTCAAGGAGGATATAAAGAAAGCTTGATATGATGAGGCGCGCTAACGGAGCAAGATTTGGCGTGCGCTGCACAACAATCGCTCACCTGTGACGAAGCGGCTGTGATCGATGCGCTGGCAATGCGCACCCTGCATTTCACCTGGGCTCGCGCCAGGGGTCCCGAAAACCAAAAACCCCGGCCACGACTTTCGTCGGACCGGGGTCTAAACTTGGTGCCCAGAAGAAGACTCGAACTTCCACACCTTGCGGTACACGGACCTGAACCGTGCGCGTCTACCAATTCCGCCATCTGGGCAAGCAGGGCGGTAACTAGGGGCAGCGGTGAGCGTTGTCAATCACCTATTCGCGCAGCGCTCACCAATTCGCACCATCCCAGTGCTTGATGGCGCTGCGATCGATGGGCGGCACATCCTCCAGACAGTTGATATTGACCATCACCAACTCCTGCCCCTTGCCGTCGCTGCCGCGTGCAAACGCTTCAATTCCGCAGGTCTTGCAGAATAGATGCGCGATGGTCTGGGTGCTGAACTGGTAGAGCGTCAGATTGTCCGCACCCGAAATAAGCGCAAAGTCGCTGGCAGGCACCGATTGCATCACCCAGCCCAGACGCCGGCAGCGTGAACAGTTGCAGTCACCCATGCCGGCAAGATCGGTCCGCGCCGTAAACCGGACGGCACCGCAATGGCAGTGCCCGTGATATTCTCGTTCTAGAGTTGCCATGGTGTTTCCTCGTCTTGATAGTGAACAAAAGAAGAACATCGGTGGAGCGGAGTCAAGCCGAAACAGGGTTTCTGCCCTCGACAGTAGGCGCAGCCTTGCGCTAGAAGCGGGAACGTATTGCCCCTTATACCGGAGCCCATCCATGCAAAGTCTTGATCCAAAACTCGTTACCGTGTTTGGCGGCTCGGGCTTTGTGGGAACACAGATCGTGCAATTGCTGGCTGCCAAGGGCCATCGTGTCCGGGTCGCCGTCCGGCGTCCCGACCTGGCTGGCCATGTCCGTCCGCTTGGTACAGTGGGGCAGGTTGTTCCGGTTCAGGCCAATATCCGCAACATGGCCTCGATTGAACGTGCCGTGGCCGGGGCTGATATCGTCATCAATCTGGTGGGTATCGGCGCCAACAAGGGTGCTCAGACATTTCAGGCGGTCCATGTGGATGGCGCGCGCACCATCGCCCAGGCTGCCAAGGCTGCTGGTGCCGGTGCGCTGGTGCATATGTCAGCGCTTGGCGTCGACAAGGCCGCCGAGATCAGCGCCTATGCAGCTTCCAAACTGGCTGGCGAACAGGCCGTGTTCGACGCCTTTCCCGGCGCCATTGTGATGCGTCCCTCGCTGCTGTTTGGTCAGGGCGACGGTTTCTTCAATCTTATGGCAGGTCTGGCGCGCCTGTTCCCCGTGCTGCCGCTGATTGGTGGCGACACCAAATTCCAGCCCGCCTATGTCGCGGACGTGGCCGAAGCATTCGTGCTGGCGGGTGAAGGCCAGCTCAAGCCCGGCAAAATCTATGAACTTGGTGGCCCGCAGGTCGAAACCCATCGCGAGCTGCTCGAGCGCATTCAGCGCGAAGCGCTGCGTAGCCGGCCATTGCTGCCGCTATCGTTCGGCATGGGAAAGATGCTGGCCGGCATCATGTCCATCCTGCCTTTCCCGCCGCTGCTGACCGCCGATCAGGTCGAATTGCTCAGCGTCGACAACGTGGTGTCCGACGCGGCCATCAAGGAAAAACGTACCTTTGCCGGCATGGGCATCGTGCCCACCGCAATGGACACCATCCTGCCAACCTATCTCTGGCGCTTCCGCAAGCATGGCCAGTTCGACAAGGCGTCCAATCTGGCAGACGAAGCCGGCACCGCCTGATCGTCAGCGCGATCCGACTTCAATCAGCCCGCAGTTTCGCTGCGGGCTTTTTGCTGCGCACTCCCTTCGATAACACTTCTGCGATATATCTTGAAACTGCGTGATTTTGCCATGATGTGCTGTCTCAATCGAACTTAAGATATATCGGAGAACATATATGAGTACATACTGGAAAGATGGCGAGCCCAATTGGCGCCGCATGGAGGCCATGGCCCGTCGCGGCTGGGGCCGTGTTGCCGCTGGCATCGATAGCGCCGAAAACTGGGGCAATATGGGCGGTAATTTCCGCATCGGCCGCATGCTGGCTTCAGGTGATCTGCGGCTGGTGGCGTTGTTCCTGATCGAAGAGCAGCCGCGTCATGGCTATGACCTGATCAAGGCAATCGAAGAAAAATCTGGCGGCTTCTATTCGCCCAGTCCCGGCGTGGTCTATCCGGCATTGACCTTCCTCGAGGAAGCCGGCTTTGCCAGCTCCCATGCGGATGGCAACAAGAAGCTCTATACCATCACCGATGAAGGCCGGGCGCATCTGAGCGACAATCGCGAGGCCATTGAATCAACCTTGAGCTTCCTGGCCAAGGCCGGCGAGCAGATGCAACGCTTCCGCGAATTCGCCAAAGCCGACTGGTCGGCGCAGCAGGAAGCGCAGGGCGAGGACGCCGAGCGGCCCCGGGGCACGCCAAAGCCCGATCAGGACCTCAAGAACGTGGTCCCCGAACTCAACCGAGCCCGTCGTGAACTCAAGGCGGCGATCAAGGCGGTACGGCACGGCTCCGAGGATCAGCAGCGCAAGGCAGCCGAAGTCCTGCAGCGCGCGGCGCGACGCCTTCATGCCCTCAGCGAGGACGACGTCGATATCTGACATTTTGGGGCGCGACATTGCGCGCGCCCCAAACAAGCCCCTTCGCATCCAAATGCTAACATGTTAGTTAGGGGGCATGCAGCAAGCCGATCTCAGACCCGCCCCCAAATCTCCAGTACATCAGGTCACGCCCGACCGTCAGGCCGCCGGCGAACGCCTCGTCGCCCGCCTCAAGGGGCAGGTGGCCGGCCGCATGTATACCGATCCCTTGATGACCTATGCCTGGAGCGGCGATGCCAGCTCCTATCGGCTCATTCCGGCCGCGGTGGTCTTCATCAATTCAGAAGATGAGGTGCGGGCCGTCATGGCCGCCGCCCGCGCCGAAAACCTGCCCATCACCTTCCGCGCTGCCGGTACATCACTATCGGGGCAGGCCGTCACCGATGGCGTTCTGGCCGTACTCGGCGATGGCTGGCGCAAGCTCGACATCCATCCAGGAGCCGAGCAGATCACGCTGGGTCCCGCCATTATCGTGGCCAATGCAAACAAGGCCCTCAAGCCATTTGACAAAAAGATCGGGCCCGATCCGGCCAGCCAGGCCACCTGCAAGATCGGCGGCGTGGTCAATAACAATTCCTCGGGCATGTGCTGTGGGGTGGCCCAGAACACCTACCATACCATGGCGCGCCTGCGCATCGTGCTGACCGATGGCACCATGCTTGATTCGGGCGATCAGGCCAGTTGCGACGCCTTCCGGGCAAGTCACGCCAGCATGCTTGAGGGGCTGCACCAACTCCATCACGAGGTTGCCGGCGACGCCGAACTGGTCGCCCTGATCCGCAAGAAATACGCCATCAAGAACACGGTGGGCTATTCGCTCAATGCGTTGATCGATTTTCACGACCCGCTCGACATCCTGATCCATCTGATGGTCGGCTCTGAGGGCACGCTCGGCTTCGTTTCCGAGGTGACCTACAATACGGTCCCCGAGCACCCTTTCAAATCCACCGCACTAGTCCCGTTTCCTGATCCGCAATCGGCTGGACGGGCCATCATTGAAATGGCCAATGGCGGCGTGCAGGTGACCACGGGCGTCACCGCCGCCGAATATATTGAGCGCCGTGCCCTGGCGACGGTGGAACACCTTGCCCCCATGGCGCCCTTGTTGCCCTGGCTGACGGACAACTCCCCCGCCGTACTGATCGACGTAACCGCGCCAGACTCCGACACGCTTGAAGCCGAAGTCGCCAAGGCGGTTGAACTGCTGTCTCGCCATGGCGCCACCCATGTTGATTTTTCGACCGACGAAGCGCGCAGCCATGCGCTGTGGGACATCCGCAAGGGCTTTTTTGCCTCGGGCGGCGCCGCCCGCCCCAAGGGCACGGCCATGTTGACCGAAGACGTTGCTGCGCCGATTGAACGGCTGGCCGAGTTCGTTATCGACATGCGTCAATTGCTCGATGATCACGGCTATGACGATGCCATAATTTTTGGCCATGCTCTGGCCGGCAATTTGCACTTCCAGATGAGCGACGACTTCTCCCAGCCTGATGCTGCCGCGCGTTTCGATGCTTTTTCCAAGGCACTGAGCGATCTCGTATCGGTGGCATATGGCGGCTCGCTCAAGGCCGAGCACGGGACGGGCCGTGCCATCGCCGCCTTCGTTGAAGCCGAATGGGGCAGCACAGCCTATGCGCTGATGCACCGCATTAAGGCGCTTTTCGACCCCGAAGGACTGCTCAATCCGGGGGTCTTGCTCAATCCCGACGACAAGATCCACATCAAGAACCTCAAAGTCATGCCGCTGGCCGATGAACTGGTCGATATGTGCATCGAATGCGGCTTTTGCGAACCGGCTTGCCCGAGCCACCAGATGACCCTGTCGCCACGTCAGCGAATCGCCGTCACCCGTGAGCGCGCCCGGTTGCGCGCCACCGGCGAGGACCCAGAACGTCTCAGGAAGCTGGATGAGGATTTCCAGTATCCAGGTCTTGATACCTGCGCCGCGTGCAATCTGTGCTCTGTGCGGTGCCCCGTGGGCATTGAAACCGGCACCATGATCATGGACCAGCGCGCCCAGCGTCGCGGCGACACAGCACGATCCATCGCGGGCTTTGTCGCTGATCATCGTGGCGGTGTCGAAACCTTGATGCGCGCCGGCGTCGGCCTGGCCGATGCGGCCCGCGTCGTCATTCCCGCCGCGGCGGTGGAGACGATGACCGAGGGTGCCCGTCGGTTGACTGGAAAACGAATACCACGCGTTTCCCACGCTCTGCATGCCGGGCCGGGTGCCCCCCAGCCACGTCAGAGCAGGCAGGACCCGCGCCAGGCCGGGTTTCCGGTGCCCATCGCCCAGAGCGGTCGACAGTCGATCGTCTATTTCCCCAGCTGCGCCACCCGCATGTTTGGCGCCCCCAAAACCGACCATGGCCTGCTATCGGTGCCCGATGCGATGCTGGCCCTGCTCGAACGCGCCGGGTTCGATGTGATCATGCCTGAACATCTCAACGGTCAGTGCTGTGGCCAACCTTTCCGGTCCAAGGGTTTTCCCGAGCAGGCTGCCAGTGTTGGCAGCGAGCTCAAGCGCGAACTATCGTCCCTTTCCGATGCGGGCCGCTTGAGCGTGGTCACCGATGCTTCAACCTGCGCCAAGCATTTGCGGGAGTTCCCCGGCGATGCGCCTGTGCTCGATTCGAGCCAGTTCCTGCTCAGCCATATCCTGCCCGGCCTGACCATTACGCAAAAGCTGCCAACCGTCGCGGTGCATCACAATTGCTCGGCCCAGCGTCTGGCTGAGCAGCCCATGACCGAAGCCATCGCGCGGGCCTGTGCCGACAATATTGCCGTGCTCAGCTCGGTCACCTGCTGTGGCTATGCCGGCGACAAAGGCCTGTTCGTGCCCGAATTGAACGCGCATGCCACCCGCTTTGCCAAGCAGGATATCCCCTCCGCGTGCACCCTGGGGGTATCAACGGTGAGCACCTGTGCCTCGGGTTTGAGCGAACACACCCAAGTGCCTTTTGTGGGATTGGCCAGCCTGCTCGAATGGGCCAGCCGACCGCTGCACTAGACCTGACCGGGGCTTGCCGCTACTGAACGGGTTCAGCAAGCCCCGGATAATCATGACCAGCACCGCCACCATTCTCAATCTCGGCCACAAGGGCGAGGGCGTCGTCGAGCTCGATGGCCACAAGGTCTTCGTGCCGCTTACCCTGCCCGGAGAGACGGTCGAGATCGCTGTCGATGGTGATCGCGGGACATTGATGGGGGTTATCAAACCGGCCGAAAGCCGCATTGAGCCTTTTTGCCCGCACTTTGGTGCCTGCGGTGGATGTCAGCTCCAGCATATGGACCGCCCCAGCTATGAGGCGTTCAAGATCGGCCTGGTTGAAACGCCGCTGCGGTTCGCCGGAATTGGGGCCAGCGTCACCCGCTTTATCGATGCTGCAGGCGATGGCCGCCGCCGCGCCAGCCTGCATGCCCGTCGCGAAGGCGCCGGCTATATGCGGTTGCGCAGCCATGAAGTACATGACCTTGATGCCTGCCCCATTCTGGTGCCCGGTCTGGCCCGGGCGCCCGATATCACCCGCGCCGTGTTTCAGGCCGTGGGTGAGGCTGATGTGAGCTTCGTCGCCAGCCTTTCCGGGCTCGATGTCGCCATCCGCACCGAAAAAAAGCAGGCCCGTGTCGAGCGTGTCGCGCCGCTGGTTGCCCGCTTCAAGCTGGCGCGACTGGCCCTGAATGGCGAAATGGTGCTGCAGGCCCAGCCCCCCATCATAGAAATGGGCCGTGCCCGCGTCGAACTGCCGATTGGCGGCTTTCTGCAGGCCACAGCTGCTGCTGAAAACGCCCTGGCCGAGTACGTGCTGGGGGCGCTCGATCGCAAGACCAAGACCGTGGCTGATCTGTTCTGCGGGTTGGGGCCCTTCGCATTGCGACTGGCCGAGCAGCGCCCTGTGGCTGCGTTCGATGCCGACAAGCCCGGCATTGCAGCGCTTGACCATGCTCGACGCTTTACCAAGGGGCTGCGCGAAATCACCGCCAAGGCGCGCGATTTGTTCCGGGATCCGCTGACCCAGTTCGAGTTGAACTACGATTTCGTCGTACTCGACCCGCCACGGGCCGGCGCCGAGGCGCAGGTCAGGGAACTGGCCAAGTCCAAGGTCAGGACCGTCGTCATGATTGCCTGTGATCCGCGCACCTTTGCCCGCGATGCGGCCATTCTGATCGGCGGTGGCTACACCATGAGCGATCTGGTGGCGGTGGACCAGTTTACCCAATCCACCCATATCGAGATCGCTGCCACATTCCGGCGATGATTGTCCGCTAGGCAGTCTCACGCAACTGATCCGCATCTCGGGACGTTGCGTAACCAATCGTAATTTTAAGCGACTGCTTGGGGCGGGCGCTGTCGCGTTTGGAGAGACTCATGCGTATTCTGAAAACCAGTCTTGTCGCTGCCGCACTGTGCGCCAGCATCGCCATGCCGACCTTTGCGGGTGACGAAACCGTGCCCAGCGGCACCTTCGTCGACGAATATGGGACGTCGTTTGAATTTCAGCCTTGTGGCGCCGGTACCGCCCTGTGCGCGGTGCTGACCAATCTCGAAGGCGCTTCAGCTACTGAAGACAATCTCGCTTTTGTCGGCAAGCAGGTCATCGAAGCCGAGCAGATTGCCCCCAATGCCTGGAAGGGCTCTCTGGCTGCCGGCGGGATGAGCGCGGATGCCACGATCACGCAGATCGACCCCAATACGGTGACAATCCAGGGGTGCCGCGCGGCCATTCTTTGCAAGACGCTGTCGTACAACAAAGCGTCCTGACACCGAATTTGAAAAGACCCCCGGGGATTGCTCTCCGGGGGTCCTTTTCTTAGCAGACGCTGGCGACGCGTTCCTTGATCACGCCGAGCACTTCGTCGCCGGGCCGCTTCCACCAATTGTCCTGGCTGAAGATTTCCACTTCCTGCGGGCCAAAAAAGCCAGCATCCTCAACCATCTTGCGGATACCGGGGAGGTCGATCACGCCATCGCCCATCATGCCGCGATCAAGCAGCATATCCTTGGTCGGCACCAGCCAGTCGCAGATGTGATGGGCGAAAATCCGGTTCATCCGGCCGGCGCGCGCAATGGCATTGGCCAGCTGCGGGTCCCACCAGACATGGTAGACGTCGATCGCGACGCCGACCGTCTCGCCCAGAACCTCGCAGACATCCAGCGCCTGATCGATGGTGTTGATGCAGGCGCGGTCGGCGGCATACATGGGGTGCAGCGGCTCGATGGCCAGCTTGACGCCCGAGGCCTTGGCATGGGGCAGCATGGCCGCAATACCATCGGTCACCATCTGCCGGGCACCCACCAAGTCCTTGGAAGAACCGGGTAATCCGCCCACCACCAGCACCAGACAATCGGCATTGAGTGCCGCCGCCTCGTCAATGGCGTGCAGGTTATCGTCGATCTGGGCCTGGCGTCCGGCCGCGGTTTCGGCGGGGAACATGCCGCCACGGCACACGCCGGTGACCTGAATCTTGTTGTCGCGCACAATGCGCGCCGCTTCATCCAGTCCAATGGCTGCGATCTGGTCGCGCCACGGTGAAATCGCCGTAATGCCGGCCTTCAGGCAGCCATCGACGGCTTCGGCAAAGCCCCAGACCTGACGGGTGGTGGCAAGGTTTATCGAGATAGCGCGATCGGTCTTCATGCTGACACACTGTTCACGTTGAGCACGGCATTCATGCGTTTTACGGCCAGTTCGGGGTCACTCAGCACACGCGCCTTGTCGGCCAGCCGGAACAGCTCGCTCAGATGCTGCACCGAACGGGTCGATTGCTGACCGCCGATCATCTGGAAATGGTCCTGCAGCCCGTTGAGATAGGCCAGGAACACCACGCCGGTCTTGTAGAACCGCGTCGGCGCGGCAAAGATATGCCGGCTCAGCGGCACGGTCGGTGCAAGCAGGTCATGGAAGGCCGTTTCATCACCCTTGCCCAAAGCGGCAAGGCCCGCCGAGGCGGCCGGGGCGATGGCGTCGAAAATGCCCAGCAGGGCATGTGAGTAGCCCTGATTGTCGCCAGCGATCAGCTCGGCATAGTTGAAGTCGTCGCCGGTATACATTTTGACCGATGCAGGCAGGCGGCGGCGCATGGCGATCTCTTTTTCTGCCGAGAGCAGCGAGATCTTGATGCCATCGACCTTGTCGGCATTGGCGGCGATGACGTCCAGGCACACATCCATGGCCGCGTCGTGGTCGACATGACCCCAATAGCCGGCCAGGGCCGGATCAAACATCTCGCCCAGCCAGTGCATCACCACCGGCTGCTTCACCTGGCTCAGAATGCGCGAATAGACCTTGGCGTAATCATCGGGGGTCTTGGCTGCAGCGGCAAGCGCGCGGCTGGCCATCAGGATAACCCGACCGCCTTCGCCCTCGACAAAGCCGACCTGCTCTTCATAGGTGGCAATGATCGCATCAATGGTGACATCGGGCCCCGGCTGCAGGTGATCGGTACCGGCGCCATAGGCAATCAGGCTGTCATCACGGGTGCGCGCTTCGGCCTGGGCGCGGCGGATCAACTCCTGCGCCTCGGCCCAGCCCAGACCCATGCCGCGCTGGGCGGTATCCATGGCCTCGGCAACACCCAGACCCAGATCCCACAGGCGGTGACGGAATTTCAGCGTCGTGTCCCAGTCGATCGCCGGGGTCAGCCATGGATCATTGCTGGCCAGCGGGTCCGCCACGACATGGGCGGCGGCATAGGCGATGCGATTGAAATCGCTGGCCTTGTGCTGAACGAAGGGGATCGGGGTGCCACTCAGCGTATAGGCGCTGATGGACCGGTCGGCATTGGGCAGGTTGATGGTGGGCATCTCGGCTTCCTCGAAAGCGTCAAAGAACGCGATGTCATCCCGGCCTTGAGCCGGGATCCATCCTGAGGTCCTTCAACGTTCACCGAGCGCCGTAACATCTCAGGGTGGGCCCCGGCTCAAGGCCGGGGTGACACCGTGGGTGGGGTGAGGCCGTGCCTCACGCGAAATGGATCAGAAATCCAGCTTGGGCACATCGAGCCAGCGGCGTTCATCCCAGCTCTTGAGGCCCAGTTCGGCCAGCTGCACGCCCTTGGCGCCCGCTTCCAGGCCATATTCCCATGGCGCGTCTTCGGCGACGTGGCGGAGGAACATTTCCCACTGCGCCTTGAAGCCGTTCTCGGCTGGCCAGTTGTCCGGCACTTCTTCCCAGTCTTCAAAGAAGTTCATGGTCTGGGGCTGGTCGGGGTTCCACACCGGCTTGGGCGTGTTGACGCGATGCTGGCTCCAGCACTTGTGCAGGCCCGCAACGGCCGAACCATGGGTGCCATCGACATGGAAGGTCACCAGATCGTCGCGACGCACGCGGGTGGTCCAGCTCGAATTGATCTGGGCGATCACGCCGCCTTCCAGTTCAAAGGTTGCATAGGCCGCATCATCGGTATCGGCCTTATAGCGATTGCCCTTCTCATCGACGCGCTCTGGAATATGGGTCGCGCCCAGGCAGGACACGGCTTTGACTTCGCCGAACAGATTGTCGAGCACATAGCGCCAGTGGCACAGCATATCGAGAATGATGCCGCCGCCATCCTTCTTGCGGTAGTTCCAGCTGGGACGCTGGCTTGGCTGCCAGTCGCCCTCAAACACCCAGTAGCCGAACTCGCCGCGCACCGACAGAATGTCGCCGAAAAAGCCGCTATCGCGCAGCATTTTGAGCTTCATCAGGCCGGGCAGGAACAGCTTGTCCTGCACCACACCATGCTTGAGACCCGAGGCGCGAGCGGTCTTGGCCAGATTGACGGCGATCTCAAGGCTGTCCGAGGTCGGCTTCTCGCAATAGACATGCTTGCCCGCGGCCAGCGCCTTTTCGATCAGCCCGGCGCGCATCAGCGTCGTGCCAGCGTCAAAAAACACCGTGTCATCAGGATTGGCGAGCGCGGCATCGAGATCGCTGCTCCAGCGCTTGATGCCATGCTTTTTGGCCAGACGCTCGATCTTGTCAGCATCGCGGCCGACAATGATCGGGTCGACCACCAGCCGGTCACCATTGGACAGCATCACGCCGCCCTGGTCCCGGATCGCCAGGATCGAGCGCACCAAATGCTGGTTGTATCCCATGCGCCCGGTCACGCCATGCATGATCAGGCCAAGCCGCTTATCCGCCATTCCAATTCCTCCCATACGCCAATTGCGTGTAACTGATTAGTTACTTCGGTATAACGAGCCTGTCCGTTCGTCAAGCCGCTATCGCGCAAAAGCACAGGGGCGGGGCCTCATAGCCCCAGCACCATTTTCAGCCCGATTACACCAAGGAAGATCAGGATCATGCGGTCAAACGCCTGCCGGCTGAGCTTGCCGCTGGCCCATTGTCCCACCGGCATGAAGATCAGGATCGGAATCAGCGCCAGCAGGCCCTGCAGCATCCAGAGCGGCTGCATGACGCCGGCAGCCCACAGCGCGGGCAATTGCACCACCGCGAACAGCAGGAACATGGCCGAGACCGCAAACACATGGGCGGCGCGATCCATTCCCATGGCGTGAATGAAGGTGACCCCGATCGGCGCCGAAATGCCCGTGGCGCCTTGCAGCGTACCGCCGCCCAGCCCCGCCAGCGGCCCCCAGCGCCTGGCCATTGCGGTGCTCAGAACCCAATGTGGGGTCATCAGGCGCAACACGACATAGGCGAGCAGGATAATCCCCAGCGCCAGTATCAGCAGACGTTCGGGCAAATTGGTCAGCGCCCATGTGCCCACGCCGATGCCAACGGCACCCCCCACCAGAAACAGCGGCATGAAGGCCATGCGCGGCGAGCCCGATTCGCCCCTGAACCGCCAGAGTTGCCAGGCATTGGTCACGATCAGCGGAATGGTCAGCAAGCCCACCGCATGCTGCAGGCCAAAAGCTGCGGTCAGCACCGGCAGGGCCACCAGGGGCAGCCCCATGCCGGTGGCGCCCTTGACGATCGCGCCGGCAGCCAGCGCCAGGGCCATGATCACGGCTGAACTCAAATCCATTGCGTAAACTTTCTATCGTGTGCTCAGGCCGAGCCGGGGGCAGGGCGTGCTTTGGCGCCGTGCCTTGGCGGGCCGTGAAACGGGGGATAGCGAGGCTCTCATCGCCAGAAATCAAAAATCACCGTCTGGTTACTTGATGGTTGACAGCGCTGACATGTTAGGACCAGTCTAGCGCAGGGCCAACAGGTAATAGCCGGCCCAAAACACATTTTGAGGGAGGATCACCATGAATCGCACCATGCGACTTCTGCTGACCTGCAGTGCCGCTACGGTACTTGTTGGTACCACGATGACTTTTGCGCAGGAATGGAAGCCCGACCGGCCGATCAATCTGATCGTGCCATGGGGTGCTGGCGGATCGACCGACCAGGTGACCCGCGTCACCGCGCCAATTCTGGCCGAAGCGCTGGGCGTCGACGTCGTCGTCGTCAACCAACCGGGCGCCTCGGGCGCCATTGGCACCCAGGAAGTGCTCAATGCACCCCATGACGGCTACACCTGGACCGCCAACGCCATCGCCAACAACGCCACCTATTCGGTGTCGGGTCTGCTTGAAAACACCAATATCGACGCCTGGCACGTCTATCTCTCGGTCGCCAACGTGCCCGTGGTTGCCGTTCCCGCCGATAGCCAGTTCGCTGATTTCGGTCAGCTGCTCGAAGCCCTTCAGTCCGATGGCGGCCGCGGCATTACCGTGGCAACAGCGGGCGTGACCTCCTCTGGCGGCACCGCTATCGCGGCGCTGTCCGACGCGGCAGGTGGCTTTGAATACAACATGGTCACCTATGATGGCGGCGGCCCTGCAGCCATCGCCACCGCATCGGGCGAAGCCATGGTCACCACCCAGCTTGCTGTGGAACAGACCGAACTGATCCGTGGCGGCCGTCTGCGTGCGCTCGCCGTGCTGTCCAACCAGCCCCTCAAGCTTGATGGCGTCGATCCCATTCCACCCATCACCGACTGGCTGCCCGACATGCCATTGGCCCCGGACTATTTCGGCATTTTCATCCCATCGGATGTGCCTGCCGAAGTGCTCGCCACCGTCGACAAGATCTGGGAAGAAAAGGTGATGACCTCGCCTGAGATCCAGGCCTATGCCGAAAACTTCGGTGCCGTGTTCGCCCCCTCCTATGGTGCAGAGGCGCGTGCCCTGGCCATGCCGGTGGTGATCCTGGAAGCCTGCTCGGCCATGGAGCGCGGTGAAGCGGTCAACGACCCCTCCACCATCGGTATCGATTGCGAAACCCGCACCGAAACCGGCATGTAAAAAGCGCCTGACAGACCCTGTGTCTGCGGTCCGGCGGGTGTTCCCGTCGGGCCGGACTTCTTTAACGAGATTATTCCCCCATGGTCGACGATTCAAAACCCGCCGAAGCGATGCAGACATCCCGGACCGTGGAGGTCGAACCCCCTGCCATGATCAAGGCGGATCTGGTGGCCGGGCTATTCTTTATCGTGCTGGCCGCAGCCACCTTCTTTGGCTCCTGGACCATGGATCGGCTTGAAGTGCGCCGCATCAATCCGCTGACCGTGCCCGGCCTGGTGCCCGGCATGCTTGCCATTGCGTTGATGATCTGCGGCCTGATCCTGACCGTGCGCTCCCTGCGTTCGCCCGCGCCGGGCGGCTGGAGCGGTCTGGGCAACGCCATCATTTCCACCTCGGCCCAGCGGGCTGCCGCCGTGCTGGTGCTGACCCTGAGCTACACGCTGGTGCTGGTCGGCTGGCTGCCCTTCTGGCTGGCGACCGGCATTTTCGTCTTTGTTTTCATTCTGGTGTTTGAAGTGTGGCTGGCATCGCCGCGCCGCACCCTGATCCAGACCCTGCCCTGGGCGCTCGGACTGGCCGTGGTCACCGCAACGGTCGTCACACTGGTATTCCAGCGCCTGTTCCTCGTGCGTCTACCCTGACCGGAGTTATCTAATCATGTTCGACGGTCTTGGCCTGCTGGCCACTGGTATCGCCCATTTCCTGACCCCCATCTCGCTGTTCAACATCGTCTGGGCGACACTGCTGGGCATCGTCATCGGCGCCCTGCCGGGGTTGACCGCCACCATGGGCGTGGCCCTGCTGGTGACGCTGACCTACAAAATGGCGCCCGATCAGGCGATCCTGTGCCTGATGTGCATCTATTCTGGCGCCATTTATGGTGGCAGCCGCACCGCCATTCTGCTCGCCATTCCCGGAACGCCCGCCAGTGCCGCCACCACGCTGGATGGCCATCCGCTGGCGCTGCAGGGCAAGGCCGGCATGGCCATGGGCCTGGCCACCACCTCTTCGGCGCTGGGTACGGTCATCGGCATTTTTGCGCTCGCCCTGATCGCGCCCCTGCTCGCCGAGGCGGCGCTGAAATTCGGCACCTATGAATTCTTCTGGCTGGCGCTGTTCGGCGTCATCATTTCGGGCCAGCTCACGGCCATGGATGATCCGCTCAAAGGCTATATTGCCGGTATTCTGGGCCTTTTGGTCGCCATGGTCGGCATGGAAACCCTGCATGCCCATCAGCGCTTCACCTTTGGTATTTCCTCGCTCGGTGGCGGGGTCGATCTGATCCCGGCCATGGTAGGTGCCTTTGGTTTTGCCGAAATCCTTGGCGTCATGAAGCGCAGCGCCCAGGCCCGCATCGTTTCGTCCTCGGACCGCGTCGTGCCGCGCCTCAAGGATGTGCTCAAATACTGGAAGACCACGCTGCGCTCGGGCCTGATCGGCACCTTTGTGGGCATTGTGCCCGGCGTGGGCGAGGATGTCGGCGCCTGGGCCAGCTATGCCGCAGCCAAGCGCTCGAGCAAGGAAGCGCACATGTTCGGCCGGGGCAGTCAGGAAGGCCTGATTGCCGCCGAAACCGGCAATTCGGCCGTGGTGCCCGGCGCCATGATCCCCACTCTTACCCTGGCATTGCCCGGCTCGGCCGCCGCCGCCGTGCTGATCGCCGCCATGTTCATTCACGGCATTCGGCCCGGCCCGCTGCTGATGACCGAAACCCCCGAAGTGCTCTACCAGATCGTGGCCATCCTGTTGTTCTCGACCCTGGCCATTCTGGTGTTCGGCCTGACCCTGACCAAGCCGCTGCTCAAGGTGCTCGCTGTGCCGCGCGAGCGGTTGATGGCGGTGGTCTATGTGCTGTGCGTGGTGGGCTCGTTTGCCATTACCCAGCGCATGTTCGACGTCTATGTCATGGTGGGCTTCGGCATTACCGGCTTCATTCTGCGTGAAATGAAATACCCCATGGCTCCGCTGGTGCTCGGGATCATTCTGGGCGATCTGCTCGATCTGAACCTGCGGCGCGGCCTCAAGCTGACCAATGGCGATCCAAGCCCTTTCTTTACCCGTCCCATCAGTGCTGTTATTTGCCTGATCATTGTTTTCACCATCCTGATGTCCATTCCGGCGGTATCCAAGCGTGTCAGAGCCCTCTTCAATCGCGGCAAAACCGACCCCGCCGCCCAAGGCTAAGCCGCCGCGGGCCAAGCGGGTTCGCGACAGCGCCCGCACCAAGGCGGAAATTCTGGTCGCCGGGCGCGCCGAATTTGCCGAGCGCGGCTTTGAAGGGGCGCGGGTGGACGCCATTGCCGCGCTGGCAGGCGCCAATAAGCGGCTGCTCTACCACTACTATGGCAACAAGGAAGAGCTCTACCGCGCCGTCCTGCTCGATGCCTATCAGGAGATCCGGCGCGGCGAACGGGCGCTCAGCCTGGATCAGTTCGGACCCGCCGAAGCCATGGACCGGCTGGTGCGCTTCACCTTCCGGCACTTTCTGGCCAATCCCTGGTTTCCGCGCCTGCTCAATACCGAAAACATCGAGAATGCGCGCTTTCTCAAGACCATGACCGATATCCAGGCGCTGCACTCGCCGCTGGTTGGTCAGATCACCACCATTGTCGAACGCGGCGCCGAAATCGGCGTCTTCCGCCGCGATGTCGATCCGGTCCAGCTCTATATTTCGATTGCCGCGCTGGGCTTTTTCTACGTGTCCAACATGGCCACGCTCTCGGTGATCTTCGCCCGCGATCTCTCCGGCATCGACATGGTGCAGGAGCGCGAGGCCCAGGCGGTGCAGATGGTGCTCGACTATCTGCGCACCAAGCCGGTTGGGCAGGGCTAGTCCAGCGGCGGCAGCACCGCCTTGGCAGCCTCCTGCAGCCAGCTGATCAGCTCGGCCACACGCGGCTCGTCCAGCCGCTCATTGAGCGCATACATGCCAATCACCGAGGGTGCCGTGGTTTCGGTCACCGTGACGCGCGCCAGCCCGCGCCGCACGAATTCGGCATCCATCACCTCGGTATGGCCGATCACCGCATCGGTGCGCGCCACATAGTCCAGACACGCCGCCATCGAATTGGAGGCAAAGGCATATTTGCCCCGGTCGAAATTGGCGCTGGCCGCGGTGGTCCGGCTCCAGGTCTCGAAGAACCGCTGATGCCGGGTCTCGGGCAGGGCGCTGGTGACCGCCGGATACATCTCGATTTCGGCAATGCTGCGCGGCGCCGCCAGCAGCGGGTGGCCTGCCCGCACGAAATAGCCATTACCCACCTTGCTCAGCGGGATAAAGCGGGCCCCGGCGCTGCGATTGAGCCCCTCGATCTCGTGCCCGACAAACAGCGAGATATCGCCGGTCAGCAACTGGTCCATCAGGCGCAGCTGATTGCCCAGACTGATATGCACCCGCGCATTGGGAAAGGCATTGGAATAGCCGACCACCATGTCGCGGATGAACAGATTCCACCACGAATAGCCGGTGCCGATATTGAGCCCCTGCTCGATGCGCCCGCGCTGCTGCTCGATCGCCTTGAGCATATTGTCATGCAGCCGCCGCATCAGCCGGGCGTTCTGGTACAGCGTCTCTCCATAGGCGGTCAGCTCCACCCCGCGCGAGGAGCGCGTCAGCAGCGGTACCCCCATCGATTCCTCGAGCTTGCGCATGTTGAAGGTCAGCGTGGGCTGGGTGATGAACAGGGCCGTCGCCGCGCCGCTGATCGTGCCCGCCTCGGCCACGGCGAGAAACTGGTTCAGCAGCTTGTCCATCGGGATATCCTGTCCATAGAAAAAATCTATAATACCAACGGTATTTCGTATTTTTCTTTTGGTCGAGTCTGGGCCAAACTTTTGTGTGAGAACAAGAATACGCCCGCAAAGGGCGCCGGAGGCGGCAGCGGTCACAGCTTGACTCAATGCCAAAAAGACGCACTAATTCAAGGGATTATCGACGAAGAGCAGATCTGGTTAGCGTGGCATTCACGACTCTGGCAATCTTCCATACAAGTCGATTGCGCCCCGCCAAATCAGTGTGCTATGTCGTAACTAGTCGGTTATTTGCGCAGCTTGCGAATTGGAAAATTCTCAAAAAACGCAGGGACCCGTAAGTGACAGGGATGTCGGGCTGCGGAATTATGTAACCGGTTGGTGATTTAGCGACGGGAGGTCGCTGGATTGCAAAGCGTTCCGCGTGCCGGAACGACCACAGTTCATGGGAGGAAACCTGATGACTATTCGTATCGATCGCCGCAAATTCCTGATGGGCAGCTCCGCGCTGCTCGCGGCCGGCGCTGCTGGCGTATCGCCCAGCTTTGCCCAGTCCGACGCGCTGCGTCTGCTGTTCTGGGGTGGCCAGGATCGCGCCGACCGCACCTATGCGGTCTCTGACATGTTCACCGAAGCGTCGGGCGTGTCGATGGAGCCTGAGTTCCTGTCCTGGTCCGATTACTGGCCCAAGCTGGCAACCCAGACCGCTGGCGGCAACGCCCCTGACATCGTCCAGATGGACTACCGCTATATCGTTGAATACGCATCGCGTAACGCGATTGCCCCGCTTGATGAATTCGTTGGTGGTCCGCTCAAGCTCGACAGCTTTGATCAGGATCAGCTCGACGGCGGCAAGGTCGGCGGTCAGCTGTTCGGTATCTCGCTTGGCGCCAACTCGGTGGCCACGCTGGTCAACACCGACGCCTTTGCCGAAGTCGGCATCGACGCACCGACCAATGCCTGGACCTATGACGACATCATGGAAATGGCGGAAGCCTTCAACAGCGCCAACATTCGTGGCGGCATGAAGGTGATGTCGGATGGCTCCTACACCGAGCCCATGCTGCACAACTGGCTGCGCCAGCGCGGCAAGGAACTCTATACGCCTGAAGGCAAGCTGGCCTTTGATGAAGATGATGCCATCGAATGGTACACCATGTGGGACAAGCTGCGTAAGGCTGGTGCCTGCGTATCGGCTGAAGACCAGGCCCTCGATAGCGGTCCGCTCGAAACCACGATGATCGTTCTGGGCAAGTCCGCCCTGATGCCGTCCAACTCGAACCAGCTGGTCGCCTACCAGACCATCGTTCAGGACGACCTCAACATGATCGGTTACCCACGTGCGGCTGCCGGTTCGGGCGGCGGTCACTACCGTAAGCCTTCGATGTTCTTCTCGGTTGGCGGCAGCTCCGCCAACAAGGAGAAGGCAGCCGAGTTCCTGAACTTCTTCATCTCCAATCCAGAAGCCGCCAAGGTTCTGGGTGTCGAGCGCGGCATTCCTTGCCTGCCTTCGACCCGCGAAGTCGTCGCGCCTACGCTCGACGAAAAGGGTCAGATTGCCCTGAACTTCGTGGCCAACCTCGGCGATCTGCTGGGTGCGCTGCCACCACCACCACCACCATCGGCTGGTGAAATCGACGCCTCGCTGATCCGTACCCTGGGTCAGGAAGTCGGTTTCGGCGCCAAGTCGCCGGAACAGGCTGGCCGTGATCTGGTCAGCGGTGCCAACGACATCCTCAGCCGTTCCTGAGTCTGATACCTCGCCGCGCGTCCTACGGGCGCGCGGCTCTTTCCAGTGACCGCAAGGATTAGCCTTTCATGTCGCATTCTTCTCATGGTGTCGTTGCGACGACGACCACGCTGCCTCAGGTGAACTGACGATGGCGGTCAATGATACTCTGAGCGCCAATAGCAGCGCCGTCGGCAAACCGGCCTCCAGCCAATCGGTGTGGTCCCGGATCTGGCAGAATGATGCGCCTGGCTATCTGTTCCTGCTGCCCTGGCTGATCGGTTTTCTGGGTCTGACGATTGGCCCGATGGCCACCTCGCTCTATCTCAGCTTCACCAATTTCGATCTGCTGACCTCCCCTGACTGGGTGGGCGCAGACAACTATATCCGCATGTTCACCAACGACGCCAAGTTCTGGACGTCGATGCGCGTGACCATGTTCTTCGTGATCTTTTCGGTCCCGCTCAAGCTGTGTTTCGCGCTGGCAGTCGCCATGCTGCTCAATCGCGGCATCCGCGGCCTGCCGCTCTATCGCGCCCTGTTCTATCTTCCGAGCCTGCTCGGTGCATCGGTCGCCATCGCCATCCTGTGGCGCCAGATTTTCGCCGGTGACGGCCTGGTCAACAAGCTGCTGCTGATGATCGGCATTGAAGGCCCGAGCTGGATTTCCAATCCGAAATACTCGCTCTGGACCCTAATCGTGCTCTCGATCTGGCAGTTCGGCTCGCCCATGATCATCTTTTTGGCCGGCCTGCGTCAGATCCCCACCGACATGTATGAGGCGGCCAGTCTGGACGGCGCCAGCAAATGGCGGCAGTTCGTCAAGATCACCCTGCCCTTGCTGACCCCGGTGGTGTTCTTCAACGCCATCATCCAGACCATTGAAGCCTTCAAGAGCTTCACGCCCGCCTTCATCATCTCGGGCGGTACCGGCAATCCGATCAATTCGACGCTGTTCTACACGCTCTATCTCTATCAGGAGGCGTTTGGCTTCTTCCGGATGGGCTATGCCTCGGCACTGGCCTGGGTCCTGCTCGCTCTGGTCGGTCTGTTTACCGCCTTCTCCTTCCTGACCTCAAAATATTGGGTGCACTACGATGAGTGATGTCCCGGCCCAACTCACTGTAGTGACCGGCAACGAGTCGCCGACCCGCTCCAGGATGACCTCGGTACTGATCCATGTGGCGCTGCTCGCCGCGTCGATACTGATGCTTTATCCGCTGTTCTGGCTGCTGGCGGCCTCTTTCCGCCCGGAAAACGAGATCTTCACCTCGGCCAGCATCATCCCGAGTAGCTGGAGCATCGACTCCTATATTCGTGGCTGGAATGGTCTGCGCACCAGCTTTGGCACCTTCTACATCAACAGCTTCATCATTTCGGGGCTGTCGGTTGTGGGCAATGTGCTGGCCTGCTCGATGGCCGCCTATGCCTTTGCGCGCCTCAATTTCAAGTTCAAGAGCTTCTGGTTCGCCATGATGCTGATGACCTTGATGCTGCCCTATCAGGTGACCCTGATCCCGCAATATGTGCTGTTCCGCAGCCTGGGCTGGGTCAACACCTTCCTACCGCTTGTGGTGCCAAAATTCCTGGCGGCTGATGGTTTCTTCATCTTCCTGATGGTGCAGTTCTTCCGGGGTCTGCCCCGCGAACTCGATGAGGCCGCACAGATGGATGGCTGCTCGCCATGGCGTATCTACTGGAAGATCATTCTTCCGCTCTCCACGCCCGTGCTGGCCACCGCTGCCATCTTCACCTTCATCTGGACATGGGACGACTTCTTTGGCCCGCTGATCTATCTGAGCGAAATGAAGTCCTACACGGTGATGCTGGGTCTGCGGACCTTCACCGACAGTACCGGTGAGAGCGACTTTGGCGGACTGTTCGCCATGAGCGTGCTCAGCCTGGTGCCGATCTTCCTGTTCTTCCTCTTCTTCCAGCGCATGCTCATCGAGGGCATCGCCACTACCGGTATGAAACGCTAGACCTATGACTGATATCAAATTCGCCGCTATCGGCATCAACCACAGCCATATCTACGGCCAGGTGCAGTGCCTCAAGCGCGCCGGCGCCCAGCTTGTCGCCTTCCACGCAGTGGAAGACGATCTGGCCGCAGCGTTTGCCGAAAAGTTTCCCGAGGCCAAGCGCGTTGCTGACCCCCAGGAAATCTACGAAGACGAATCCATCGCCGTGATCACCACGGCGGCTATCCCTGCCGACCGCGCCGCGATCTCGATCAAGTCCATGCAGCATGGCAAGGACGTGCTCTCGGACAAGCCGGGCATGACCAGCTTTGCCCAGTTCGACGAGATCAAGAAGGTGCAGGCCGAGACCGGTCGCATCTATGCCGTGCTCTATTCGGAGCACTTCGAAGTCAGGGCGACCGTTGAAGCGGGCAATCTGATTGCCCAGGGCGCCATCGGCAAGGTGATCAACACCGTTGGCCTTGGCCCCCACGCACTCAATAACAATCCGCGCCCTGACTGGTTCTTCGATCGTCAGAGCTATGGCGGCATTCTGTGCGACATCGCCGCCCACCAGTTCGAGCAGTTCCTGTTCTTCTCGGATGCCATGGATGCCGAAATCGTCTCGGCCAGCGTCGCCAACCGCGCCAATCCGCACCGTCCCGGCCTGCAGGATGTGGGCGACGTGGCGCTCAAGACACCTGATACCACCGGCTATATCCGCGTTGACTGGTTCACCCCCAAGGGTCTGCCGACCTGGGGCGATGGCCGCCTGACCATTCTGGGCACCGAAGGCTATATCGAACTGCGCAAATATATCGATATTGCCGGCAAGCCAGGCGAGAACCACCTGTTCATCGTCAATGCCGAAGGCCCACGCCATATCGACTGCTCCGATGTCGATCTGCCATTCGGTCGCCAGTTCCTTGACGATGTGCGCAACCGCACCGAGACTGCCATGCCGCAGGAGCGCTGCTTCAACGCCATGAAGCTGGCCCTGACGGCTCAGCAACTGGCTGAGCGCGGCACGGAGTGGGCACAGTGAGCAAGATTTTCAACGTAGCCATTATCGGCGTCGGCATTGGCCGCAGCCACATCGTCGAGGGCTATCTGCCCAATGGCGACAAGTTCAAGGTGGTCGCGCTGTGCGATCTCAACCAGGAGCGCATGGGCACCGTTGCCGATGAATTCGGCATTGAGCGCCGCGTCACCGACTTTGACGACGTCCTGGCCATGGACGATATCGACATCATCGATGTGTGCACCCCGCCTATGCTGCACCATCCCATGGTGATGGCCGCGCTCAAGGCTGGCAAGCACGTCATCTGCGAAAAGCCGCTGGTCGGCTCGCTCGCCCAGGTTGATGAAGTCATGGCCCAGGAGAAGATCTCCAAGGGCAAGCTGATGCCGGTGTTCCAGTATCGCTTCGGCGATGGCATCGAGCAGGCCAAGGCCATTATCGATGCAGGTCTGGCCGGCAAGGCCTATACCGGCACGGTGGAAACCTTCTGGCGCCGCGACGCCGATTACTACGCTGTGCCCTGGCGCGGCAAATGGGCCACCGAACTCGGTGGTGTGCTGATGGGTCATGCCATCCACCCCCATGACCTGTTCACCTATCTGATGGGCGATATCAGCCAGGTGTTCGGCCGTGTCGCCACCCGCGTCAATCCGATCGAGGTCGAGGATACCATCTCGGCATCGCTGGTGATGAAGAGCGGGGCTCTGGCCAGCCTGACCGCAACGCTGGGCGCCGCCGACGATACCACCCGGATTCGTCTGGCCTTTGAGAATGTGACCTTCGAAAGCGATCACGCCGCTTATAATCCCGGCGAAAAGCTCTGGAAGATCCAGCCGCGCAATGACGAGACCAAGGCCAAGATCGACGCCCTGCTCGCCAATTGGAAGCATGTGCCATCGCGCTTCCAGACGCAGATGGAGCGTTTCCACGCTGCCCTGATCGGCGCCGCGCCGCTGCCCGTCACGAGCACCGATTCGCGCCGCTCGCTCGAACTGGTGACCGCGTTCTACCATTCATCGGCAACGGGCGAGGACGTCGTCCTACCGCTCGGCCCCGGCCATTCCCTCTATGAAAGCTGGGTCCCGGCTCAGTTCCGGACCGCTTAGGAGTTCGCCATGTCGACCAACATCGAATTGCGCAACATCATCAAGTCCTATGGCGACGTCAAAGTCGTGCACGGCATCGACCTGACCATCAATCCCGGTGAGTTCACCGTGTTTGTGGGCCCCTCGGGCTGCGGCAAGTCGACCCTGCTGCGCATGATCGCCGGGCTCGAGCCGATTACCGGCGGTGATCTGATCATCGACGATGAGCGCATGAATGATGTGCCGGCGGCCCGCCGCGGCATCGCCATGGTGTTCCAGAGCTATGCGCTCTATCCGCACATGAACGTCTATCAGAACCTGGCTTTCGGTCTTGAGACCGCCAAGATGCCCAAGGCCGAGATCGAGCAGCGCGTGCAAAAGGCTGCCGAGATCCTCAAGATCGAGCCGCTGCTCAAGCGCAAGCCCAAGCAGCTTTCGGGCGGTCAGCGCCAGCGCGTGGCCATTGGCCGGGCCATTGTGCGCGAGCCCCGCATCTTCCTGTTCGACGAGCCCCTGTCCAACCTCGATGCCGAGCTGCGCGTGCAGATGCGTGTCGAGATCGCCAAGCTGCACAATGATCTGGGTAACACCATGATCTACGTGACCCATGACCAGGTCGAAGCCATGACCATGGCCGACAAGATCGTGGTGCTGCGCGCAGGCGTCATCGAGCAGGCCGGTGCCCCGCTCGAGCTCTACAATAACCCCAAGAACCTGTTCGTGGCTGGCTTTATTGGCTCGCCCAAGATGAACTTCCTGACCGCCACTAGCGAAGGCGGCAAGCTGACCGTTGCCGGCAATGCGCTCGAAATCGGCCGTGCCGTTGACGGCGCCACCACGCTGGGCGTGCGGCCCGAGCACATCACCCTGGCTGAAGGCAGCGGCACCAAGCTGGCCGAGGTCCGCGTGGATCTGGTGGAAAATCTGGGTGGCCAGACCGTGGTCTATGCGACCACCAAGGACAACCAGCCCATCAATATCGTGCTCGAGGGCCAGCGCGCCGTCGAGCTGGGTGAAACGGTTGCGGTGCACATCGACCCCGCGCGCCTGCATCTGTTCAATGCGGCCGGCGACGCGATCTAGCGCAGCCGTCCAACAGTTCCGCCTCCCTGGCGATGCAGAATGGAGAAGCGCCCTGATGGGTGACTTCTCCTTTCTTTTTGGGGTGAGGGATTAGTCGTCCAGCCTATCCTCGACATCAGTCTCGGGCCGGTCGCCGCCCTGCGCCAGCTCCTCATGCCACTTGCCATTGGCACCCTGATATTGGATTGCCTCGGTCTCGCCGCCCAATTGCTGACGGTGGGCTGCCGATTCCGCCGCCTTGTGCGCAGCATCATGGGTCGGGAAGGTCTCGGAGAACACGTCCCCGACCTTGTAGGCGTAGCCGCCATCGTGTTCGACCACGTCATAGGTCACATGTGTCATTGCCAGTCTCCTTGTTGAAAACAGAACTCGGCAGACGGCGGGAAGTTGCGCGCCTTGCAATGTGCCCGCACTGCCCGACATGGTAGCGGTCCAGCAGGAGCCCGCCATGTCCGACCCTACACCCGCCATCCGCATCGCGCGCAAGCTCGATATCGTGGTGATCGGCGCCGGGCAGGCCGGGCTCAGTGCTGCCTATCATCTCAAAGGAGCCGGGCTGGTCCCCAATCGCGATTTCCTGGTTCTTGATTCTGCGCCCCGGCCCGGCGGCGCCTGGCAGTTTCGCTGGCCCTCGCTGACGCTGTCCACGGTCAACCGGGTGCACGATCTGCCCGGCATGAGCTTTACCGAGAGTGCGGGCGAAGACCCCAGCGTGCAGGCCGCGGTCGCCGTGCCGCAATATTTTGCCGCCTATGAAGACCGCTTCGACCTGCAGGTGCAGCGCCCCAGCACGGCCAGGGTGGTGTGCAATCGCGGCGAGCGCCTGCGCATCGAAACCGATCACGGGCTCTACTCCGCCCGCGGCCTGATCAACGCCACCGGCACCTGGGAAAAACCCTTCATCCCCGACTATCCCGGTGCCGACAGTTTTGCCGGTCGCCAGTTGCATACGCGCGACTACCAGACGGCCAGCGAATTTGCCGGTCAGCACGTCATGGTGGTCGGCGCGGGCATTTCCGCCATCCAGCTGCTCGATGAAATCTCCCGGGTGACCACCACCAGCTGGGTCAGCCGCACCCCGCCGCACTTCCGCGACGGCAGTTTCACGCCCGAGGATGGCCGCGCTGCCGTCAAGCTGGTCGAAGACCGCGTACGCGCCGGCCTGCCACCGGGCTCGGTGGTGTCGGTCACGGGCCTGCCACGCAGCCCGGCCATTGCGGCCATGGAACAGCGCGGCGCGCTGAACAACCAGCCCATGTTTGAATCCATGACCCCCACCGGCGTGCGCTGGGCCGATGGGCGCGAGCAGGCCGTCGATGTCATCCTGTGGTGCACCGGCTTTCGCAGCGCCCTCGACCATCTGGCGCCGCTGCAATTGCGCGAACCCTCGGGTGGCATCACCATGACCGGGCGGCTGGCCACCCAGGTTGCCCGCGACCCGCGCATCCATCTGGTCGGCTACGGCCCCTCAGCCTCCACCATCGGCGCCAACCGCGCCGGCGCGGCCGCGGCCAAGGAATTGCTCAACCATCTCGCGCGATCAGCATCGGCACAGGGCTGATCAATGGGCTATCCTCGATGATTTGAGGGGGTCGCCATGCCATCAGAGCCACGTTCTTTGCGCCTTGCCGTACTGATCGATGCCGATAATGCATCGGCCAAGATTGCCGATGGTCTGTTTGAAGAAATCGCCAAGATCGGCGAGGCCAGCGTGCGGCGCATCTATGGCGACTTTTCCAGCCCGCGC
Source organism: Devosia litorisediminis (assembly GCF_018334155.1). Lineage (NCBI taxonomy): Bacteria > Pseudomonadati > Pseudomonadota > Alphaproteobacteria > Hyphomicrobiales > Devosiaceae > Devosia > Devosia litorisediminis. The sequence continues at coordinate 28,424 of NZ_JAGXTP010000004.1, forward strand.
TCAAAGGGCTGGATCGATGTGCTGGCCAAACATGCCATCATCCCGCAACAGCAATTCGCCTATACCATAGGCAAGAACGCCTCCGACATCACCCTGGTCATCGACGCCATGGATCTGCTGCATGGTGGCCGCCTCGACGGGTTTTGTCTGGTGTCATCGGATAGCGACTTCACCCGGCTCGCCGCCCGCATTCGCGAGCAGGGCGTTGATGTATTCGGCTTTGGCGAACAGAAAACCCCCGAGAGCTTCCGCCAGGCCTGTCGGCGTTTCATCTACACCGAGAACCTGCTGCCCACGCCAACCGTGGCCGCCGACAGTGCTGCACCCCGATCGCTGCAACCGGTCGCAGCGGCGACAAAAATCATCAGCGGTATCATCGCCCAGATGGAAAGCGATGACGGCTGGGTGGCGCTGGGACAGGTGGGTAGTCAATTGTCCAATCTGGCATCGGACTTCGATCCCCGCACCTACGGTTTTCGCAAGCTGAGCGATCTGGTACGCGGCGCCAACGCTTTCGACATTCAGCACCCCACGGGCGGCACGCTCAGGATCCGGGTCAGGCCAAAGCCCAATAAACAAAAGCTGCCTCCGGCCAAAAAATAGCCCCGCGACTGCGCGGTATCGCCCCTTCCGACATGGTCAGGCACGGCGGCGGCTGATAGGTTTGGGCTATTCAACGCATCCTGTTCTCCGTCCCGGAATTTGCCCCGTGAAGACCTATCAACTGCCCCATACCGACCGCACCCTGTCCAGCGTCGTGCTGGGCATGATGCGCATTCCCAAGATGAGCGATGCGGAAGTCCAGACACTGGTCGGCGCCGCGCGTGACGCGGGTATCAATGTATTCGACCACGCCGACATCTATGGCGGCGCCCGCCATGCCTGCGAGGCGCGCTTTGGCGAAGCCATCAGCTTCAATGCGGCCGAGCGCGAGGATGTTTTCATCCAGTCCAAGACCGGTATCGGCAAGGGCTATTTCGATTTCTCCGAGGAGCACATCCTCAAATCTGTCGAGGGCTCACTCAAGGCGCTGCGCACCGATTATCTCGATCTGCTACTGCTGCACCGCCCCGATACGCTGGTCGAGCCCGACGAGGTCGCATCGGCCTTCGACAAGCTGCTTGCTGCCGGCAAGGTCCGCAATTTCGGTGTCTCCAACCAGACGCCCGGCCAGATCGACCTGCTCAAGACCGCCGTCAAGCAGCCGCTTGTTGCCAATCAGGTGCAGCTTTCGATCACCCATGCGCCGCTCATCGCCCAGGGCGTGGCGGCCAATATGGCCGGGCTCGATCAGTCGATCGACCGCGATAATGGTCTGCTCGAATATTCGCGTATCAACAACATGATGCTGCAGGCCTGGTCGCCCTTCCAGAAGGGCTTCTTCGATGGGGTATTCCTGGGCGATCGCGAGAACTTCGCCGAACTCAACGACGTCATCGACGAACTGGCTGGCCAATATGGCGTCACCCCGACCGGCATTGCCGTGGCCTGGATCATCCGCCACCCGGCCAATATCCAGGTCGTTCTGGGCACCACCAATCCCGGCCGCGTCGCCGATTCTGCCGCTGGTGCCGACGTCACCCTGACCCGTCAGGAATGGTATCGCCTGTTCACCGCGGCGGGACACAAACTGCCCTGATAAGAGGGCCGGACGGCCGGGCCCTGGCCCGGCTGTCCGCTCGGACTATTGCGCAGGTGTCCTGATCCATCCATCGACCAATGCGTCCAGCGCCGGCCAGTCGGTATACTCCTTGTCGGCGTCCAGATCGGTTCCCGCTGGCTGTTTGGATGCCACGATGCGGCGCATCACGAACCTCCGGAAAATGTCGTATCTGGACGGCTGATAGGCACCGGCGACCTGCGCCACGTGCCCCGGGGTCCAGCCCGTCGCCGCCTTGAAGTCGTCCAGTATGGGTTCGAAGCCGTTCCAGTCATCGGCGTCGTGACCAGCGGCCGCCAGCGATACCGAGACAAACAGTGTCGCCCTGCTGTTGAGCTGATCGGCATACCGGGCGGCAAAGTCTGAGAGGGCACGCTGGTAGTGCCCGATATGAATGGAGCCGGCCAGGATCACCCGATCAAACCGGCCCAGCTCGATCTCCTCCGCATCGGCAACGTGAACAAGTTCTACCGCCCCGCCGCCATCGGCGATCCGGTCTGCGATATGGCGGGCAATCTTGCGCGTCTGCCCTTCGCTGGTGGCATAGGCAATCAATACTGTCATCGCTGTCTCCTCAGGATTTGCAGCCATTGCCACAGGGCGGGGGCGCACTGGACCAGGCCCGGATCGACCAAGGCCGTCCCTTGGATTGAAACCCAAGGGTGAGCCAAGTGCATTGATGGACATCAAACCATACCCCTGATGCTGATCAGGGGTCGGTAGCGTTGTTGCCCGCTTCGTTTCGCCAGCTTGATGCCGAGGCTATCAACGCGTCGGCGACGCGGCTGGGGAACTGCCTTTGGAAGGTCAGGGCGTAGAACGCCTCGCGAATGGCTGGCAGTTGTACCACTTCGCGCAGCATGCCCGCTTCAAGCTCGTCGCGAATGACAATGGCGGGCAGGGGCGCCAGGCCAATCCCCTCGCGGGCCATCAGACGCAACATGGCCATGTCGTCCACTTCCGCCACGATCACCGGCGACACCCCCAGACGATCGCACAGCCCGTCGAACTCGGCCCTGATGCTGCTTGCGCCGGTGGGCAGGATCACCGGCTGGCTGACCAGGGCATCGCGCAGCGAGAGCGAAAAGCAGTCCAGCGTGGGCGCAGCAAACAGGCTGATGGTCTGCTGGGCGAGCCGGTGAACGATCAGGCCATCGGCGGGGCTGGTGGCGGGCGGCGCATTGCACAGCACCACATCGAGTTCGAGATGGCGCAATTGACCCACCAGTTCGGCCAGACTGCCCGAGGTCAGAATCACTTCAAGGTCCGGCTGGCCCAGACAGGGCCGCACGAAATCGATCTGGAAATTGCGCGACAGCGTCGCCAGCGCCCCCACCCGCAGCAATTGTCGCCGCCCCGAACCCACGCGCAGCGTCGCCAGCAGATCATCGCCTGCAGCAAAGATGGCTTCGGCATGGTCCTGCGCAATCCGGCCCGCCTCGGTCAGCACCAGCTGGCGCCCGACCCGCTCGAACAGATGATGCCCCAGCCGTTCTTCGAGGGTGTGGATCTGGGTCGACAAAGCTGACTGTGCCACGCCCAGCATGCGGGCAGCGCGGGTCAGATTGCCCTGCCGGGCAACTTCGAGGAAATAGCGCAAATGCTTATAGTTCAGGCTGTTCATTGTTCTGTTTTATAGATCGTTTCGATCTGATCAATGAATTTATCAGAATGATTTTTGCGGACTACATCAGCGCCAGTGACGTCTGACAAAAACTCTTGAGACCCCAATGGAAACCCTGTTCTCTCCCATGATCCTGTTCTTCGTGCTCGGTGCGCTTGCCGTTCTGGTGCGCAGCGATCTGAGCATCCCCGACGTCGTGGGCAAGGCGCTGGCGCTCTATCTGATGGCCGCCATCGGGCTCAAGGGCGGCGTGCAGGTGTCCCAGTCCGGCTTCACCACGGAACTGGCACTGGCGGGTGTCGCCGGCGTGGCCCTGAGCTTCCTGTTGCCGCTGCCCGCCTTCTGGGTGCTGCGTCGGCTGGGCAAGCTTGATCCACTCAATGCCGGTTCCGTCGCCGCCCATTACGGCTCGGTTTCCGTGGTCACCTTCGTGACCGGTGTCGAAATTCTGGGTGCGCATGGCCTGCCGCCGGCGGGCTATATGGTGGCCGTGCTGGCGCTGATGGAAACGCCCGCCATCCTGACCGGGCTCTGGCTGGTGCGCAAATCCGCCAGTACCGATTCGGCCAGTCCAAAAGGTCATCTGCGCGAGGCCCTGACCAATGGTTCGGTTCTGCTCATGGTGGGCAGCTTCGCCATCGGCCTGATCGCCGGGCCAAAGGGCTTTGCCCCCATCCAGCCCGTCTTTGAAGGCGCCTTCCGGGGCATATTGTGCCTGTTCCTGCTCGATATGGGTCTGGTGGCGGCCCGCTTCCTGCACAAGACCAAAAGCCTGACACCGCCTCTGGCCGGACTTGCCATCGCGCTGGCGCTGGTCAATGGCACCATTGGTGTGCTGGTCGGCACGCTGATCGGGCTCGATACCGGCTCGGTCGCGGCGCTGGGCATCCTGGCCGGTAGTGCGAGCTATATCGCTGTGCCGGCCGCCATCCGACTGGCCTTGCCCGATGCCGATATCGGCCTACCCCTGGCCATGTCGCTGGGCATCACCTTCCCCTTCAATATCCTGTTGGGCGTCCCGCTGTTCAAGGCCATGGCACAGGCGTTGGCCTGAGCGGGGCGCTGGGTCACTGCACAACCAGATATGGCGGCTGCCACTGGCGCCGCCAAATCTGGCCTTCAGCGCCAGCTTGGCGTTGACAGCGTCGGCCCGCTTTCCGATACATCCCCGCCAAGAACGTATTTCAAGCGTTCGTGTTTTGGGGGGATCTGCCGATGGACACGACCAGTGTCGGTCTCGACGTCTTTTTCGTTTTGCTCGGGGCCATTCTGGTCTTTGCCATGCATGGCGGCTTTGCCTTTCTCGAGGTGGGCACTGTCCGCCACAAGAATCAGGTCAACGCCCTGGTCAAGATCATGGTGGATTTCGCCTTTTCCACCATCGCCTATTTCTTCATCGGCTATTGGGTCGCCTATGGCGTGACCTTCTTCATGAGCGCCGCCGATCTCAGCGGCGCCGATGCGGCCTTCCCGCTGCAGGGCTTTGCACTGGTCAAATTCTTCTTTCTGGCGACCTTTGCAGCAGCGGTTCCGGCAATCATCTCGGGCGGCATTGCCGAGCGCGCCAAATTCTGGCCGCAGGTGCTGGCCGCCTCGATCATTGTCGGGCTGATCTATCCCTTCTTTGAAGGCATTGTCTGGAACGGCAATTTTGGCATTCAGGACTGGTTCGCCAATACCTTCGGTGCGCCGGTGCATGATTTTGCCGGCTCTCTGGTGGTCCATGCCGTCGGCGGCTGGCTGGCACTGGCGGCCGTGCTGCATCTGGGCGCCCGGACCGGGCGCTATGGCCCTCAGGGCCGCCCCTATCCTCCCTCATCGATTCCCTGGCTGGCGCTAGGCACCTGGCTGCTCTGTGTTGGCTGGTTCGGCTTCAATGTGATGTCGGCGCAATCGGTGGCAGGCGCCACCGGTCTGGTGGCGATCAATTCGCTGATGGCCATGGTTGGCGGCATCGTCGTGGCGACCATTGTCGGACGGCGCGATCCCGGCTTTATCCACAATGGTGCCCTGGCCGGGCTCGTTGCGGTCTGCGCCGGCTCCGACGTCATGCACCCCATCGGGGCCCTGCTCACCGGCGGCGCTGCCGGTGGCATCTTCGTTTATTGCTTCACCCTGACCCAGGAAAAATTCAAGATCGACGACGTGCTCGGCGTCTGGCCCCTGCACGGCCTGTGCGGCGTCTGGGGCGGTGTTGCAGCGGGTGTTTTTGGTCTCGAAGCCCTGGGCGGCATGGGGGGCGTCAGCTTCTTCAGCCAGCTTCTGGGCACCGCCATGGCCGCAGGATACGCCTTCATCGCCGGTTTTGCGCTGTACTGGCTGACCAAGCGCGTGCTGGGCATTCGCCTCACCGATGCCGAGCAGCGCCGCGGCGCGGATCTGTCGATCCATTCCATCGGCGCCAATCCCGAAGGCGAGTTCTAGTCGGACGCCAGAACGCTGCATGTGTGATCAAAGGCCGGTCCCCAGGGGCCGGCCTTTTGCCGTGGGACACCGTCAAGGCCCCCGTGTCAAAACGGCTCACGAAACAAAGCTGGTGCGCAAAACACGAAAGGCCGGACATTGCTGTCCGGCCTTTTCATCGTATCCTCTCTCGCGGAAGAGAAGATTTTGGAGCGGGCGATGGGATTCGAACCCACGACCCTAACCTTGGCAAGGTTATCTGCCTTTGATACGCCTAGATGCTTGATGATGTCTCTTGATGCTAGTTGATAGACTAACCCATTGAATATGCACATTTTCTGTATTCTGTTTGTGTTGAGGAGTGTGTTTTCGGGATTGCCATAGATTGCTCGAATTTGGTAGCAAGTTGGTAGCACGAATGTTGAGAGCGCCACATGCCCAAGCTTACGAAGGCCCTAGTTGCCGCCATTGAGCCGCCGGACGCCGGAAGTGAAACGACTTGGGATTCCGTACTTCGCGGGTTTGGTGTCCGGGCATCTGCCGGGGGTACAAAGACGTATGTCTTGAAGTACCGAACACGAGATGAGGCGCGGGTACGGTGGCTCACGATTGCCCGTGTTGGGACGCTAACGCTAGATGAGGCGCGCCAAGAGGCCTCCAATGCTCTCGGGCAAGTTGCAAAAGGAAACGACCCGGCCGCAGAAAAGCAGGCAAGCCGAAAGGCTGAAACCATGGCGCAACTAGTCGAGTTCTACGCCCTTCAAGGGTTGATCGTTCAGCGTGGCAAACGCGGCGGCCAGCCAATGAAACCCGCAACTGCAAAGAACACCATTGCAAGGCTTCGAATTCATGTTGTGCCGTTGTTGGGCAGCCTGAAAGCTAAGAGCGTTACGCCGTCAGACGTCGAGCGCTTCTTCCGCGATGTGAAGCTGGGGAAGACCGCTCGGACGGTGGAAGTTATCGGCACCAAGGGGCAGACCTACCGCAAGGTAATCGCGTCTGGTGGCGCCGGGGCAGCGCGCAAGGTGGTGCGCGACCTTAGCGCGGTATTCACTTTTGCCGTGCGGCAGGGCATCGTGAGCGCCAATCCGGTGCTGATTGCCAAGGTGCCAAAGGCGGACGAGCAAAACACGCGCTTCCTATCGGCGGAAGAACTGCAACGGCTGGGTGCTGCGCTTGATGAGCTTGAGGCCGACGGTGTGAACTTGAAGGCGCTCAACATTGTACGGTTGTTGGCCCTGACCGGCGCACGAAAAGAGGAAATCGCATCACTCCGATGGTCAGAAGTCGACCTAGGTGCCGGGTTCTTCAGGCTGCAAGACACCAAAACCGGCAGGAGCAACCGACCGATTGGTTCGGAGGCAATGGCCCTCTTGGCCAAGCTGAAAAAGACCGCTTCCTCAAACTCGCCGTGGGTGTTCCCAGCCGAAAAGGGAGACGCGAGCTATTCGGGGTTGAAGCGATATTGGCCCAGAATTACTGCCAAAGCCAACTTGCAAGGCGTCACGCCCCACACGCTGCGTCACTCACTTGGATCAATAGCGGCGTCCTCTGGTGAAGCTCTTTTGATCGTTGGCGCCATGTTGGGCCATTCCAACGCGCGCTCTACTTCTATTTATGCGCATATTGCTGAAAGCCCAGCGCAGCTTGCCGCCAACCGGGCCAGCGCTGCGGTTGTCGAGGCGATGAGCGGCAAGCAACCGAAAGTCTATACTTCCAGAGCCTCACTTGCGGCCGACCATGTATGACAATGCGTTCGCTTGCGTCAGCCATTTGGCTTTTGCGCCTGTGAATTTTGCTAGCTATCATGCATTTGGGTTCTCACGAACCTGTGGGGAATATAGATTATGACGGAACTTTGGACCGGAACCGGTGTGTCGCAGACGGGCAATCAGCCCAACAGCAAGATTAATGATCTGACGCGCTGCCCACATTGCTCTGTAGCGGCTCCCAACCTAGAGCCGGTTTGGAGTGACAGTTTCAAGCATGTTGGTACGTTAGGCTGGGCCGCATTTCGTTGTGGCACATGTAAGTATGTAGTTGTGGCCCGAATTATGTACACGCCGCAGAAGTTTATCATCAAGGCGATGTGGCCTGAGGCAAAGGTGGCGCACGATGACATTCCTGAGCCAGCAAGAACCTTTCTACAGCAGGCGTATGAGACCCTACATGCGCCCGATGCTGCTGCCGTAATGGCAGGCAGTGCCGTCGATGCAATGCTGAAAGCGCACGACCTAACTGAAGGGTCATTGTACTCGCGCATCGACACAGCGCTGAAGCAGAATATTCTTACTAAAGCCATGTCCGACTGGGCGCACGAAGTGCGACTTGGTTCCAATCGCCCGCGCCACGCCGACAAAGAAAGTCCCCACGTTTCCACCGACGAAGCAAAGCAATCGGTCGAGTTTGCGGAAGCTTTGGCCAGTTTCCTTTTCGTGCTCACCGCTCGCATTCAGCGCGGCATAGAGGCGGCTGAGAAGGCGGGCTAACGTCTTTCGCAGCATTCTTTTGGGAGAACGAGCATGGTTGACTGGGTTGCTGCATTGTCAGGTGTATCCACCGCACTAACGATCGCGAAAGACTTGCGCGCGTTAGACAAAAGTTTCGACGAAGCTGCGCTCAAAGCTCAGGTCGTGGCGCTGATGGAGCAACTAACGGACGTTAGAATTCAGATCATAGATGCGCGCGAAGAAGCGTCGATACGAGATCAAGAAATTACTCAACTCAAGGCTGATCTAACTTTCCGACAAACCAAGCTGGTGGACAGAGGAGCATACCGCTACTTAGCCAATCCAGACGGCAACGCGGAAGGCTATCCAATTTGCCCACAATGCGAAAGGAAAGGCTTGTTCCTCCAGCTTGTGCAGGATCGAAGCAAAGGCGCGGGCGGAGTGGTTTATGTTTGTCCTGCCTGCAAATCCAACTACGGACAGCGACTACCGTACGCGAAACCTCTTGAGGCCTGATGTCCCTGCACTAAGCCGCTCCCGTCCAGCAACTATACGCGGGTCGGTATCGCGGTCGCAGCGCCGAAGCATGATCCTTGCCGCCCGGCCGAAGTCCGCCGGACCCGCGCCACGTAAAAATGCAAAATCCTTGTCCGCTCGCCCGTCAATTTGCTGAAACTTAGCCTTGAGCGCCGGATAGCAAAATCACCACGTTAAGAAGGAGGCCGACTTATGCTGGGTAACTTGAACTTTGACGAAATCCAGCGGGTGGACCTAGACAAGCTGGTCGAGGCTTCCGTGCCTGAGGGAGCTCTCATAGAGTACAAGCGAGAAATGTACGGCGATGCCGATGCGGACAAGAAAGAGTTTTTGAAGGACCTAAGCTCCTTCGCGAACTCCTCTGGAGGCCATCTCCTCATTGGCGTGGTTGAGGATCAAGGTTCCGCGACAGGGCTAACACCAGTTTTGGGTAATCCCGATCAACAACTTCAACGACTGGAAAATTTGGTTCGCTCAGCCATTGAGCCACGCATTGTTGGAGTTCGCTTTAAAGCTGTGCCCGTCAGCGGGGGCCACGTCTTTGTTTGTCGCGTTCCTAAAAGCTGGAACCCTCCTCACAGGGTTAGCTTCAAAGGCAGCAACCGGTTTTATGTCAGATCGTCTGCCGGTGCCCACGAGGTAAGTGTCGAAGAATTACGGGCTCTCTTTGCGAACGGCGCTACAGTACGCGAAAAGATGAAGGCTTTTCGGGATCAGCGAATAGCCAGAATTGAGGCCAACGAAGGCATTGTTCCTCTGGCCAATGAGCGCGGTAAGTTGCTCTTTCATGTCCTGCCCCTGTCAGCATTCTCGGGGGACGTGCAACAGGTTGTGATCGACGAGCGCACCCAAAGCCTTCTCTTGCCCCTTGGCACCGACTCCAGACAGCCACGGGTCAACTTTGATGGCTTCGCGAACATCCGCAACGGCGTTGAGTGCTTTGGTTACACCCAAATGTTTAGGGACGGCATTATTGAAGCTACCAAAGTTCGTACGCTAATGAACCGGGATGCGCTCGTCATCCTGCCCGCAAGAGATTTCGTGGGCCACGTTCTGCAGCGCGTGTTCCGCTATATGGCCGCCATTCAGCAGTCCGGCGCAGCAAGTCCAGTTGTTCTCATGCTGACATTGATGGACATGCATGGTGCCTACCTAGGTGTGTCAGAGAATCAGTTTTTTTACGATGACCCGGTCCAGTTTGACCGAGCGGTTCTCCCGTTGCCGCCGGTGGAAATCAGCGATTTTTCTAACTATGCAGCATACTCGAGCGCACTAAAACCGGCGTTTGAGACAGTGTGGCACGCCGTGGGGCTTGCGGATGCGGGCACGTATCTTGATAAATTTGGTCCCGACGGTCGATGGACAGGGTGATAGGGGCCTTGCGGCGTATTTCGCTGGCGCAGGATTACCTCAAATCTCGGTGTTCCAGCTTCGGCGTGGCCAGCTGTTGATGCTTTTTGGGTTAGCGAACATCTTCCGGGCGTTTTCGAGCATGGCGTCTGCAAACCGAGATGCGTCCAATGGTCGGAACTACGCTGAGCCTTGACCGGCCAGATGTCACGCCCTGCGGTCTTCTAAGGCCTTAGATGGCGAGTACAAAATGCCTTTGTTTTCTTCGCACGCTAGCTTCTTAGGCAGTGTGGCGAGCTTGGCCCGGCTACTATCAATGGCGGACTGGACGCTCCGAACTTCCGCCACAGCGGCGCTGCGCTGGCTGGTGCAGAATTACAAAAGGTTGAGATTGATCGGCACCATGCTTGCCTCTTGGTGCCTGACCATGAGATTGCGTCGCGTCGAATGGAAAATCAGCACTGATTTTAAGATCGAAGCCTGGCAAAGGATGGCGCGGCGCACTGAAGCCCCTATCCCAAGCCTATTTTGGATCTTTGCTGCTGCCGCGCGTGGCCGTCAATCCAAACCGCTCCAAATTTAGCAGGACGATCAAATAGAGGTTCATTCCTACTAAGTAGAGCCACCAATTATCAGTTTTTAACTGCATCGTTATTGCGCTGTCTGCCGCGTTCGCCGTTAAAAGGCGCACCTCTCCAACAGCAGCATTGTAGCCCATGTTATACGCTGCCATGCCACCAAGCGTTAGGACGCTTGATATCATCAAAATAGCAGCCAATGCCAAAAACTGGTGGGGATGCGTGTAGGCGAGCCAGAACATGCCCCCGATAGACAGAATGATTAGGCCAGTTATGAGTTCGCTTTCCATCAGCAACCAGTAGCTTCGAGGCAGGCATCTATCTATCAGTTTCGTGACTTTCCCCATGAGATTACCGATCCGGTAAGTTGGCGGCCACTCCCTCACCACGCCTTAACGCACTGATTATGGACGGAGTCAGAATGCAGCCTAATAGCATGGGCCGTTGCGGTCTGATATCGAGTGCAAATGGATCCTTTTATAATTCTTCAACGGGAATGGCCGCTGCTTTCGAAGGCGCCATGGATTGCCACGGCCGTCGTCATTGCTAGCATTACGCTTGGATGGGCAATCGCCCGTTTTATCTAGAGCGAACGCATCGCCGTACTGTAGGAGACGATTGAGTCCCTTGAGATGAAACTTCAGCACGATTCGGCGTGTGATACCGGCGCGGAAAGATACCCGGTGCCGCATCCATATGGGCTCACCAAGGCCAGTGGTGAACGGTTGTTTGGCCAAATCATCGCAGAGAAGCGCTCGGTACGCATCACGCGGGAAATCGGCGCCACCGAGGCGACCACGATCCACACCCAAGTCGCTTCGCTGTTCCGTGAAGCCGGTTGGACAGTCGTTGCGGAAGAGGTCCTGTTCAGTAAGGCGGCAGAGTGCGGGGTGCTGTTGTTGTTCAGCGATGAAGTGCCCGCCGCCGATGTTCATGCGGTGCGTTCTGCGTTGAGAATGGGCGGAATTGAGTATGAATAGCATACCCATAATCACCCTACGAAAGTGCCCCAGATCGCCTTCCCCAAACGGGACCCGCATTGGGTGCCAGCGGCGAAATGGGGTTGATCTTGATCTGGGCAACGGCACGTGCGGATGCGGATACGTGAATACCCTAGGCGAAAGTCCACAATAGATCCCAAATTGGTACTCGTCACGAATATTCATGCGAAGGGTCTAGGAACTTCTACCGCTAGCAAGTTAGTGCGCTGCAATGTCCCCCTCACCTACCGCCCCTATGGGAAGGACCCGGGAGGGGGCCCCACCCGGCACCGCCTGCCGGGTGGGAAGTTGAACCGAACGAAGTCGCCCGCTCCAGCACTCCGTTGCTAGGGGTGAGGATCCCTAGCAGCGGTGTCTGATTTCACTGCTGCCGCAACAGCAGGTCGGCGGAAAGTGTTTGCTCCGCTTTGATTTTCTCATGGGCTCGACGCCATAGCTCGCGCCGGTCGATTGCCACTGACCTATCGAGTCCGGGACGACCCGCTGATCGTTTGTCTGCAAATACGCGGCGTCGTTTTTCGAGCATCGTCTCTGTTACCTTCGCCATCGCTATAGCTCCTGGGCCAGATAGATTTCGGGGCGGGCATTTTCATCGCGAGTTATGACAATCCCTGCTCCTTCAGCCGCCCGAATGAACTTCTCAATCATGACTTCGCTTTCATGAATTTCACGGTCGATCTCAGACAAAGCGGAGGCCCGTTCTTCATCTGTCAGCCGTTGAATGTGGGCATTGTCCATTTCTGCGGCGATTAGTGCGTCTTCTACGGTCGAGCGCAGTCCACCAATGCAAAGCGCCCCCCAAACTGAAGCTTTCGAAACGCCAGACATGAAGCGGGCCGCGTTGTTTGGATCGAAGTTGGCACCAGAAAAAAGCGTTTCTGGCCAAACAGCACGCGCGCTGGCCTCTTCTGAGTCCAATGCCATCGCAATCCGTGCCCGCACTTCTTCTGCGCTGGCAAATGCCTGACTGGTGGCAGAACGTGCCATTTGAAGGTCGCGAAGCTTGCTCCGAAGTCCCTCAACGGCGCACTGAAACTCGCCAACCGCCGATTTGTGGCCATCCATAAAGCCTGCGACTTTTGCCAACATACTCGAACGAGCCATCTTCAGATTTCCTCTTCAAGGTCGGGCGGCAGCACGCCCAACGACTTTGCATATTCAAGGCCTCGGTTGGCCAATCGGCCGCTTAGATTGTGCTTTTCGTCGGCGTCTGTTTTTTTCGGCCACTAGAGTGGTTTTGATGCTTCGTGCCTTCGCAAGCGCTTCCTCTGCACGGGTCAGTTGAGGATGCCCCGCAGCGAAATGTGCTGCCGCTGCGATTTGATCTCGCTCTAGGCGCTGGATATCTTGATCCGTGTCGCGAATTCGCTGATACAAGTCCCGACTTCGGCTCCCATACGCCGCGCTATGCGAGACCATGTTGCGAAGACGATCTAGGTCAATGTTTGGCATCTCGTTCTCTCGTTTCTTGCCCCATCTTCACGTCGAAGCGTGGCCAAGACATCGAGTTTTTTGGCCTTAGCGCCGAATTTTTCCTGATGCGCGTAGGCCATCCAATTTGCGCCGAATGGAGCGTTCCGACGGAGTGCGCTGGGCCTTGCCTGCCCGGAACGTGTGGAGCCCCAAAAGCAACTGAAATCCACGCGCTGGCTGGCCGACCGGAAGTTCCTTGCCTTGGTAGTAGGCAAACCGCGAGACCTCATGTTGCCCCATAGCAGTTACGATGATGCGGGCTGCAGACTGGCTGTTGATAGGTGCCAATCCTTGTTCGGCATTCGAGCGATCAAAGTGCCGGTAAACCTCAGCAAGTAGTCCGTTGATCTCTCGTTCACGGTCCGCTTTCGCTGTCTTTGTCCGCTTGTAAGACTCCGGGGCGCCCAGTTGACGGTCAACCACCAGTATGATGCCTGGGTTGCGCGCTTCCGCTTCTAGCGTTGTACGAGTGAGTTCCTCACGAGCGGCAATCAGCCGTCGTTCTGCGAACCAGTGGTCCCAAGCCACCACTGAGTGAGTGACCTTCATTTCAGGCAACCACAATCTGACAAGGGTGAAGCTCCGCCGCAGCGCCACCGCACCACAGTACCACACCACTCTATAGAGAGTGTGGTGTGGAACTTTGGACCTCGGTTCGCGCCCACGGTTCCACAGTCCTCCACAGTTGGATTATTGAGTGTGGTGGTTGTCAATCGACCCATTGCCCGACCTCAATTACGGGTACGTCGCGGCCCGCCCGGCCGTCGTATACCGTAGTCTCAGTGAGTGCGCCCGAAGCCAACCATTCCTTAATTGCGCGCTTGATCTTCGACTTGCCGGGCTCCGTTCGGCTGTCCGCATTCAGCAGCGAAGCAATTGCATGTCCCGCCCAATTTGAAGCCGTTGCGCTGGCTCGATAGTCTTTCTGGTGAACGGCGTGCTGCACCATCTTCAGAGTTTCCACGGTCACGCCCGCCATCATGTCCGGTGGCGTCCAAGAGGCAGCAACGGCTACCCAGTCCTCCGGTCGACCATCCACGCCATTGCCGAGGCCAACGCTCTGGAGACGCATCCAACGGGCCACGCCGGGCGGTGCCAGATTCGCCTTGGCATCATCAATCCGAACATAGGACCGGCGGCCAATTCCCTCTATTCCGAAGCTTTTGGCAATATCTGCCGACATCGGGTTCAGTACTCGTGCCGAACGGACGGCACCGATGATGGCCGAACCACCACGCGCGCTATCCGCATCGGCTTCCGTGCCATTGAGCTTGCGGGAGTGGTGTACAAGCTCAATTGCGCACGCCGTACGGTCCGCAATTGCCGCCAACGCCTTAATAAGCCGATCCATCGGACCGTTGGCGTTCTCATCCAAATCATGAGTGGACACCAAGGGATCAAGGATCAACACGTCTATCGAACGGTTGCGGATTTCGGCCTCCAGCGCATCAAGTGTGGCGGCTGCCAACTCGGCGCCGCCATTTTTCATGGCTGCCAGCCGAAGTGAGAGGTGCCGCCCGCTGTCAATAAAAAGGCGGTTACTAAGGTCATGAGGGTTGATGCCGTGGAATTGCATCGCAGCGACCGACCGTCGCTCCAGTTCCTCCAGTGGATCTTCACCTCCCCAAACCCAGACATTCAAGGGCCCCTCGTGCGGAATATCACCTAGGAGATTTTGTCCGGCAGCCATGGCTAGAGCCTCAGTGGTTCCCAAGGTAGATTTGCCGACGCCACCGGGGGCGATTGTTACCGACACAAACTTGCGTATCAGGTGTTTGCCGTACAGCCATTGGCGCGGCGGGATTGCCGTCGCTTCCCGCCATTGAAAGGGGGAGGCAGCGATAACCGGCGATGCCTGCGGAGCGGGCTGTCGGCCCGGTCGGACGACGGGCGAGATTGGCAGGTTTCCCCCATCCGACAGCGTCGCCGCTTCGGCGAAGGGCGTAGCGCCCATGTCAAACGCTTCGCCAAGCGCGTCTAGCGTGAGTGATGACACTAGCACTCACCCCGGCCCACGCGCCGGTGCGCATCGAAGCATGCTAAGCAAAGACGGCGACGCATGGAGTTTGCTCCAGTCTTAGAAACGGGATGCTTAAAATCGCGAATGTAGGCCGCCAAAGCGTTGCGACCAGCGCGCTCTTGAGTGAGGGAGCCATGTTGGGCCATCATGGCGGCCCGCTCATCGACAACTCCGCACGCAATGAGTGCGGCAAACGTCACTTCAAATTCCGCCTTCGACCAAGACTTGCGTTTGGAGGGCATCTTGGCCCGATGCCCCGACTCGCGAAGCTGAAGCATGTTAGCGGTACGCGATTGCCGTAGCGCGCTGGCCGTTTGGTTCAGCAGGTCCACACGCTTGTGCGCGACGGAGAGCTCGTACGCGATATCCTCCGGCATGGCGCTAGAGTCGGGCCGCAGAACATAGAAGAGCGGCTTAGACGCGCCGTTTGAGAACGGGGGCAAATGCATTGAGCAATGGGGCAGTCGATGAAAAGAGCCGCCCAAGCTGTGCTGGTGAAGCTGCCCGCACAATTGGCAGCGGCCAACTAGCTCCGCTTGGCCAAAATCGTTCAAGTGCCCGCTAGGCCAGACTCGGAGTTCGGGCAGACCAGTGTCGTTAGGCGCCATGGCCGCACGCGCAATCCAATCCAAACCCTCTTCGTCCAGCCAGTTGGCAATAGAGGTACGATCCGCGTCGACTTGCGACGTCGGCTGTTCGGCGATATTCATGGAATTTCCCACGTTTTGGTTGTTTCTACCCCTGCCGCTGTGCAAAGCGGCGGGGCCTCGTCGATTGGTGACGGGTGGGCACGTCACCAAAGGCCAGCTAGGCCGGGGCGCCAACGTAGGTGCGGACCGCGCCAGCCGTATAGACCACCCGGCGGCCAACTTTGCGGAAGGCCGGGCCATCGGACCGAACGCATCGCCAACGATTCAAGGTTGCGGGTTTCACGGGTACTCCGTAGTGCCCCATAAGTTCGGCTGCCTGCTGTGGGGTCAGTAACGCATCATCGGGGAGACGCCGGATGGCCTCGTATCCATCCGCGATATCGGTAAATGAAAGCGCCCCGGTGCGTGGCGGCTTGGAATGCTTGGTATGCATGGTGAATTGCTCCGACTTGTTGCCGGTCAATGTTTGTTATGCATTCAAGCTGATAGCAATTGCAGTTTACGATAAGTCGCTAGATGGCGCCCCACCGATCGGTCTCAGTCCGCTAGGTTACGCGTAGGTGCCAAATTCAACCGGATCGCTCCGGCCACCATCTGAGTATTCTCAGTGGGCAGATTCGGTATTGGCGAGCTTGGTGCCTGCCTGTCAAACGAGAAGTGTATGCCCCACCGCTTCAGCGAGTCCCAAAGCTCAATGACGGACTTCATGCGTTCCCTGACGGCGGATTCCGAGAAAGTCTCCGATGCGGGGGAGCGCTTGTGCAGCGGGACGCCCTTCCGTGCTTCTAGAGTGTTGGCCTCAAGCTTCAGCCATCGCCTTGCTATAAGATATATTTCAAGAGATGTTATCTTCTGTCCAAAACTATAAGTGTCGCGATGAACCGGGTGGCGCGTCACAATATCAAATTCCGGTCCCCGTATATGTGAAACTTCAGTAATATAGATTTTTCTAAGTTGCTCATTTTCTTCCATTGCGAGCTTTATGTATTCCAATTCTCTTGGAAGGACGCCGCTTCGCATTATGGCGGACAAGCTGGAAGTCTGAATAGACGAGTTCGGTGATTTGACTAGAGATAATATTGTCTGCCGAATGCCAGCATCGGCTTGCAATTTCCTCCGCCGCACAACATTCAGAGCGGCGCGGACTACAGGGCCACTTTCATGGTGATTACTAAGTGAGGCCGTCACAAGCTCCGCCAAGGCACTTGGCGGCAGCCGCGAACTGAGAAAGAACAAAAGCTGAGATCTAAGAAAAGTGTCCTCTGAGGTGAGAAACAGAACTTGCCCGATCAATTGAGCCAGCGAGCTGGCCTCCTGTCCACGCAAGAGGTTGTCGGCCACCCAGATTATGGCTTTGTCGGTACCGCTTCGCTGAAGCTGTCGCAGTAAGTCTTGGGCTTTAAGGTTCTCGTCAAACAGCCGCGCTAATCGCACTGGTGCAGCAAAAACGGACCCATCTAAGTCAGCTCCGTCGAAGATTGTGGTGTGGTCCCATTTAACATTGATGCCCCCGGCGCCCCTCAGGTCGGCTCCGGTGAAGTCAAATCCTTGAAGATTTGAGTGGCTTAGGTCGACGCCGCTTAAGTCTGCAAATTGCAGATCCGACTGCCGCCGCAAACCTGCCGCCAGAACTTGGCCCTCAAATGAAGCGAATGCGGCGTCTGCCAAGTTCTCAATTTGTGTGGCAACCGCATTCGAAAATAGGCCGTTTGCAAAAGGGTTATTCTTCATCAGACGCCTCGGATTCAGCTAGGCAAATTGATCCTGAAAAGGGCGCTTCCGAAATGGCATTATGCAAACTTTTGGAAATCAGTATTTCCATCAGTCTTCGCTGATTGAGAGATTTTAGCCCAGAGAAAAGACCGGGCTTAGGGGTGAAGTCAAATTTTGCATGTCGCTGCCTTACGTAGAGCGACGACGTCATTGACAGGTGATTTTGACCCCAAGTCGCGGTCACTTCACACAGCGTATCGTACTCCAGAAAAACCCCATCGAGTGGGCCGCCCCCATCGGCTCTGATCAGCCAATTGTCGTTACCGATAGCTTTTACAGGGATGTGCGACGAAGTGATATCTTCTGAGTCGGTAACGGTGGTTGACTGGGCAACATTGGTGGAAGAGCCGCGTGACAACTCCGCACTGCCCTCAGGTGTTACGGCATTTAGCGTTGCCCCAAGCGCGACGCGACCTTCCTTCGTTTCATCGACCGCTGCGGTGATAACTCTCTCTCTTGTTATCTTCCGGACATTTGGCGTCACCAATGGCTGCCCCAATTTGCTTTTGGGGACTACACTCAGCCCCGACAGCTCCAGCGATAGAGTTGCTTCTGTGAAGCTGACCATGACGGTCCCAACCTCATCTTCGATTTCGTGAGGATGAATGCGAAGCTCCACATTCAGCTGATGCGAAGTGGCGGTGTCGTCCTCGGCGGGGACAACCGTGGTCAGTTCGGCAAGATCCGGCAGAGGATTGTAGTTTTTGACCCTGAACGCCATGCAAGCCACCTGTTTTGGTAGCATAGTGGTAGCATGAACCCGGAAAAAGCAAAGGGCCCGCCGAAGCGAGCCCTATAAGCTATTATCCTCATTGAGGATTTTTGGAGCGGGCGATGGGATTCGAACCCACGACCCTAACCTTGGCAAGGTTATGCTCTACCCCTGAGCTACACCCGCGCTCCGTTGCCTGCGACACTCTTGTGCGCCGCCGACGCGGGCCTATATGCCTAAACACTTGCCCGATTGCAACCCACATTTTGACGCCAACGTCATCTTCGTGTCGTCTTGTGGATTGAGGGGCTTGTCACATCGCGGTTTGCGGGCGCAAGAAGGGCCCCGAACTTCCAGATTTCGCCTAGCTGCAAGGGCCTTTTTGTCATGTCCACCCCGATCATCGATGTCGCCGCCGCCGCCAATAATGCCGCACCTGCACCGGGGCTGATTCAGGAATCCAGTGACGCCGCGTTCAAGGCCGACGTCATCGATGCCTCAAACCAGCAGCCCGTGCTTGTCGATTTCTGGGCGCCCTGGTGTGGCCCCTGCCGTCAATTGACCCCTGCACTCGAAAAAGTGGTCACCGAAAAGGCCGGCGCCATCAAGCTGGTCAAGATCAATATCGACGAGCACCCCCAGATTGCCGGCCAGCTTGGCGTGCAGTCCATCCCGGCCGTGTTTGCCTTCGCCGGTGGTCGCCCCGTTGATGGCTTCATGGGCGCCATGCCCGAAGCCGAGGTGCGCCGCTTTGCCGACAAGGTGATCACCGCCGCCCCCGCGCCCGCCGCAGCCGAGAATTCGATCGAGGCGCAGATTGCCGACGCCGTCAAAGGCGCCAATGAAGCACTGGCCGCTGGCGATCTGGGCAGCGCTGCGCAGATCTTTGGCATGGTCATCCAGCACCAGCCCGACAATGCCGAGGCGCTGATCGGTCTGGCCCAGGTCTATCTGACTGCCGGGGAGAGCGAGCAGGCCCAGGCCACGCTCGACATGGTGCCCGAGGACAAGCGCAGTGGTGAGGCCTATGCCAGCATCACCAATTCGCTGCGCCTCAAGGCCGAGGCGGCTGAACTCAGCGATACCGCAGCGCTCGAATCAGCACTCGCCACCAATCCAGACGACCATCAGGCGCGTTATGATTATGCACTGGCTCTCAATGCAGAGGGAAAGCGCGTCGAGGCAGCCGAGGCACTGATTGCCATCTTCAAGCGTGATCGCACGTGGAACGAGGATGGCGCCCGTACCAAGCTGTTGGAATTCTTCGAGGCCTGGGGCCCCAAGGACCCCGCCACCGCCAAGGGGCGCCGTATGCTCTCGGCAGCCCTGTTCTCGTAAGCAAGGAGGCTCCATGCTCAAGCGACCAGCCTCTCCGGCTGACCTGCCCAAATCCGTGCCGATCTTTCCGCTCTCGGGCGCGCTGCTGCTGCCCTTTTCGCACCGGCCGCTCAATGTGTTCGAGCCGCGCTATGTCGATATGGTCGACGCGGCCCTGCGCGGCGACCGGCTGATCGGGCTGATCCAGCCCGAAGACACCAGCGAGGAAAGCCCGCGCGGGCGCGATCCGCTGCAGGCCATTGGTTGCCTGGGGCGGATCACCCATTTCGAGGAAAGTGGGGAAGGGCGCTACTTCATCATTCTCGAGGGCGTCACCCGCTTCCGGCTGGCCCATGAGCTGACCGTGATGACCCCCTATCGCCAGGGCGTGGTCGATGCTGCCGAATTTGCCTTCGACTTCACCCGCGATTTCGGCGAGGACGAGGTCGATCGCGAGCGCTTCGTCAAACTGATGCGCGACTATGCCGAATTCGCCAATATCGAGCTCAATTTCGAAGAGATCGAACGCACCGGCACCGCCGATCTGGTCAATTTCTGCTGCATGGTGGGCCCCTATGGCCCGGCCGACAAGCAGGTGCTGCTCGAAGCGCCCACGCTCGAACAACGCGCCGAAACGCTGATCGCCATGACGGAATATGAAATGGCGCGCGGCACCGGCGGTGGTGCGGCGCCGCTCAACTGATGGCCAATTCGCCCGCCAACCCGCGCCACGTCTTCGACATCAAGACGCTTGAAATGCTGGTGTGCCCGCTGACCAAGACGCGGCTGACGCTGTCGCCCGATCGCACCGAGCTGATCTCGGTGGCAGCGCGACTGGCCTTTCCCATTACCAGGGGCGTGCCGCTGCTCAGCCTTGATGAATCGCGCAGTGTTGATCCCGAAGCGCTGCGCCGCCTGCCCGATCTTGGGGGCGATGGCGATGAGCGGTGAAACCGATCTGTCGCGCCTGCTGGCCGGGCTCGATCCGATGCTCGATCCAGATCCATATGGCTATGCACTGCTGGGGGCCGATCAGACCCTCCCCGCCGGTATCACGCCCTTTGGGCTGTTGCGCGAGGCCGAAGGCATGACAATCATCGCCACCTGCACCCAATTGGAAGCGGCCGGGCTCGACAGCGCCGGCCAATGGGCCCGTATCACCATGATGGTGCATTCGGCGCTTGAGGCTGTCGGCATGACGGCGGCCATGGCCACGGCGCTGACCGGCGTGGGCATCAGCGCCAATGTGGTGGCTGCCTATCACCATGATCATCTGTTCGTGCCGTGGGCTCGACGCGAGCAGGCGCTGACAGTGCTGCGCCGTCTGGGCTAGAGCGGCAGGCCGCTCAACAGCCTGGGCCCGCCACTGGATACCCCTGCGGCCGTGCGGATCAGCGCGGTCTTGACCGGCCCGGCCCGATCCACCAGCCCCAGCCCGAAATCGCGCAGGGCCCGTACCGGCGCCACATCATTGGAAAACAGCCGGTTCAACCCGTCGGTCATCGCCGCCATGCTGGCCGTATCGAGTCGACGCCAGCTCTGATAGCGCTCCAGCACATCGTCGCTGCCGTGGTCGAGCCCCAGCCGGACCGCTTCGATCACCACTTCGGCCAATGCTGCCACATCCTTGAGCCCAAGATTGAGCCCCTGTCCGGCAATCGGGTGCACCACATGAGCCGCATCGCCCACCAGTGCCAGTCGTGGCGCAATGAAGGCACGGGCGATCTGCAATCGCAGCGGAAAGCCCATCAGCTTTTCCTCAACGCTCACCGCGCCCAGCGTGGCACCCATTACCGCTTCGATTTCGCCGGCCAGCGCATCATTGTCGAGATCAAGATAGCGCTTCGAGGCGTCGTGGCGCTCGGTCCACACCAGCGAAGAGCGATTGCCGGGCAGCGGCAGGCTGGCAAATGGACCCGCGGGCCGGAAGTGTTCATAAGCCACCCCATTATGGGGCAGATCATGGGCAATGGTGGTGACCAGCCCGGTCTGGCCATAATCATGTCCGGTCACGCCAATGCCTGCCATGCCGCGCAGCGCCGACTGGCCACCATCGGCCGCCACGATCAGCGGCGCCTTCAATAGCTGGCCATCAGTCAGCGCCAGTTCGGCCAGATCGCCCTGCGTGCTGTAACCGGTGACTTCGGCTGGGGCGATAATGCGGGCTGCATCGCCCAGCTTGTCCATCAGCACCTGGGTGCTGACCTTGTTGGGCACCATATGGGCAAACGCCTCGCCGGGGGCGACATCGCCATCAAAGGTAAGGAATAGCGGCCGGGAAATGTCGCCCTCGCCCGAATCGGTAATCCGCATCGAGTGGATCGGCTGGGCTTGGGCCAGCATGTCCGGCCACACCCCCAGCGCCTCGAACACGCGCCGCACGCCGGCGGCAATGGCCGAGGCACGATTGTCGCGCGGCACTGACAGTGGGCGCCGGTCGACCAGCGCCACGCGGATGCCGCGAGCCGATTGGGTCAGTGCCAGGGCCAGCGTCAGACCCACCGGCCCGCCGCCCACGATGATGACATCAAAACGACCCTGATCGCCCATTCCGGCCTCCTAGTTTTGGCCAGACACCTACGCCGATCTGGCCACGCTGCCAAGCTGAGCAGCTTTTGGGCAAAACTTGCGCAGTTGCCAATATTTTGTGCACTCACTTTGCGCTGGCGCTGATTAATCAGCGGTCAGAAACAGTATCCATCCAGATTATGGCAAAGATTTCAGTCGTCTAGCGATTGCGGCGCAATTCTGGCACGGGTCTTGAGTCTAGTTGGCCGTAAAGACATTGCAGCGCTGTGGGAGATTACATGAAGCTGATTGTTGCGATCATCAAGCCATCACGTCTGGAGGAGGTCCGTCAGGCCCTCAACTCACTGGACGTCCACGGCATGACTGTCACCGAAGTCAAAGGTTACGGACGCCAGAAGGGCCATTCCGAAATCTACCGCGGTACGGAATACGCGGTGCACTTCTTGCCAAAGCTCAAAGTCGAGATCGCCGTTGACGACGATCTGGCCGATCCGGTCACCACCGCGATCCGCGACAGTGCCCAGACCGGGCGCATCGGCGACGGCAAGATCTTCGTGCTCGACCTCTTGGCCATAACGCGCATTCGCACCGGTGAAACCGGTTCGTCAGCGCTTTAATCGAATTCTCCGGAGAACAAGAACAATGACAGGTCAGAAAACACCGTGGCGCCTGCTCGGGGGCGTTGCCCTGGCGGGCATGCTGCTCACCCTTCCGGCACTTGGCCAGGAAGCTGCAGCCGAAGCCGTCGAAACGGTCAGTGAAGGCGTCTCCGCTGACGTCGTCTTCATTCTCAACTCGCTGCTGATGCTGCTGGGCGGCATTCTGGTATTCTTCATGGCTGCTGGCTTTGCCATGGTCGAAGCGGGCATGGTGCGCACCAAGAACGTCTCTATGCAGCTGCTGAAGAACATCTCGCTCTTCGGCATAGCCTGCCTGATGTACTACCTCATCGGCTACAATCTGATGTATCCGCTGGGCACTTGGGCCATGGGCTCTGACGAAACCGGCGGCTATCTCGGCGCCTTCGGTATCGCCGTTCTTGAGGCTGTAGGGATTACCGCTGATGGCGCTGATGACTTCTCCTACGCTGCTACCAGCTCGGACTTTTTCTTCCAGGTGATGTTCTGCGCCACCGCTGCCTCGATCGTTTCGGGCACGCTGGCTGAACGCATCAAGCTGGCACCCTTCCTGGTCTTCACCGTTGTGCTGACCGGCCTGATCTACCCGATCGCTGGCTCCTGGAAGTGGGGCGGTGGTTTCCTGGACAGCCAGTTCGGCTTCCTTGACTTCGCCGGTTCCACCGTTGTGCACTCCGTGGGTGGCTGGGCCGCTCTGGCCGGTGCCATTCTGCTCGGCGCCCGTCGTGGCAAGTACAATGCTGACGGCACCGCCAACGCCATGCCTGGTTCGTCCATGCCACTGGCAACCCTGGGCATGTTCATCCTGTGGCTCGGCTGGTTCGGCTTTAACGGTGCATCGCAGCTCGCCATGGGTTCGGTGGGTGACGTGGCCGATGTCGGTCGCATCATGGCCAACACCAATGCCGGCGCTGTCGGTGGTGCCCTGGCTGCCCTGGTTCTCTCGGGCATCCTCTACAAGAAGTTCGATCTGACCTTTGTCATCAACGGTGCGCTGGCTGGCCTTGTGGCCGTGACCGCCGAGCCGCTGACCCCGGGTCTGGGGACTGCAACGCTGATCGGCGCCGTTGGCGGCGTGATCGTCGTGCTGGCTGTGCCAATGCTCGACAAGCTCAAGATCGACGACGTTGTCGGTGCTATCCCCGTCCACCTGCTGGCCGGTATCTGGGGCACTATCGCCGTGGTCTTCACCAACTCTGACGCGACCATCGGTGGTCAGCTGGCATCCATCGCCATCGTCGGTGTCTTCGTCTTCGTGGTGAGCTTCGTGATCTGGTTCATCCTCAAGGCCACCATGGGTCTGCGCCCATCGGCTGAAGATGAAGATGCGGGTCTGGATCTCTCCGAGATCGGCATCGAAGCCTATCCAGAGTTCAAGTAATACGCCTTGGGAAGGTCGGGCCCGCCCGGCCTTCCACTTCGGCCTTCCTTGTCGAAGGCGTGCGGCTCACCCTCTTGGCCCGCCACAGAGGCTTCCCACTCGCAAAACCGTGGGCCGCACCCCTGCGACAAGCAATGCCTGAAAAATGCACAGTCATTGCGCTTTCTGCACAAATGGCAGGCAAAATCCTGCTGCCATTTGCGGTTCGTCACGCCACCAGCCTGTAACGTCTTGGAAATGTTCAGCTTTAAAGCGCCGTGCCAGTTGGCACGGCGCTTGAGTCTACTGGACCATCCAGACCAAGCGCCAAGCTGCAAAGGGGGCACACGTGAAACTGGTAATCGCCATTATCAAGCCATCCCGTCTCGAAGACGTTCGTCAGGCTCTTTCCTCGCTCGATGTGCACGGCATGACCGTCACCGAGGTCAAGGGCTATGGCCGTCAGAAGGGGCACTCGGAAATCTACCGCGGCACCGAATACGCCGTGCACTTCCTGCCCAAGCTCAAGCTCGAAATCGGCGTCGACGACGCCATTGCCGATGACGTGTCCAACACCATCCGCGACAGCGCCCAGACCGGCCGCATTGGCGATGGCAAGATTTTCGTTCTCGATCTGCTGGCCGTCACCCGCATTCGCACCGGTGAAACCGGCGCGTCAGCCCTCTAAGCGTCATCGGAGAAACCAAGATGAAGACGTCTAAAATCCTCGGGGGCGCTGCACTGGCCTCCCTTCTGCTGGCACTGCCAGCCTTTGCCCAGGACGCCGTCGCGCCCGCCGCTGAAGCGGCTGCGGTCGTGGACAAGGGCGATGTGGCCTGGATGCTGGTCTCGACCATGGTCGTGATCGTCATGACCATTCCGGGCCTGGCTCTGTTCTATGGTGGCCTGGTGCGCGCCAAGAACATCCTGTCGGTTCTCACCCAGGTGTTTCTCGGCTTCTCCATGATCGCCATTTTGTGGGTGGCCTATGGCTATTCGCTGGCCTTTGCCGGCCCGACCGAAGGAGGCCTGTCCGCCTTTGTCGGCGATTTCTCCAAATTCTTCCTCTCCGGGGTCACCCTTGATTCCACGATCGACACCTTCTCGGCTGGCTTCCAGCTGCCCGAAATGGTCTTTGTCGTGTTTCAGCTGACCTTTGCCTGCATCACTTCGACCCTGATCGTGGGTGCCATTGCCGAGCGCATGAAGTTTGGCGCATTGATGGCCTTTCTGGCCATCTGGTTCACCTTCTCCTACATCCCCATGGCGCACATGGTCTGGGCCGGTCCCGGCCTGCTGTTCAATCTGGGCGCCTATGACTTTGCCGGTGGCACCGTCGTGCACATCAATTCCGGTGTCGCCGCCCTGGTCGCCGCCATCGTGCTTGGCCCGCGTCTTGGCTATATGAAAGAGCCGCTGGCCCCGCACAATCTGATGGTCACCTATGTCGGTGCCGGCCTGCTGTGGTTCGGCTGGTTCGGCTTTAATGCCGGCTCCAATCTCGAAGCCAATGCGCTGACAGCCGTGGCGCTGATCAATACCGTTCTGGCGCCCGCCGCTGGTGCGCTCGCCTGGGCGCTGGGTGAAAAGATCACCCGTGGTCATGCCTCTGCGCTAGGTGCGGTATCCGGCGCCGTTGCCGGTCTGGTGGCCATCACCCCGGCTGCAGGCTTCTCTGGTGTCGGTGGCGCCATCGTGCTTGGCGCCGTCTCTGGCGTGGTCTGCCTGTGGGCCGTGGTCAATCTCAAGCCCATGCTCAAATATGACGATAGCCTGGACGTCTTCGGCATCCATGGTGTCGGCGGTATCGTGGGTGCCCTGGGCACTGCCATTGTTGCTGCGCCGGCCTTTGGCGGCTACCCGCTGGGCGAAGCGGCCGATTACGCGATCGGTGGCCAGTTCATGATCCAGCTGACTGCCGTGGCGATCGCCGTGGTCTGGTCGGGTGTGGTGGCCCTGGTAGCCATGCTGATCGTCAAGGCCATCTTTGGCGGCGCGCGTGTGCCCGATTCGGCCGAAAGCGATGGTCTGGATCTCTCCACCCATGGCGAACGCGCCTACAACAACTAGTCCCGCAAGGCCCGGCGGCGGATCGCTGCCGCCGGGACCTGTCTCGAGACTGGTTGAGCGCGGCGTGCGGCTCGTGTCCCTCTTGGCCCGCCACAGAGGCTTCCCACTCGCAAACAGCACGGGCTGCACTCCGCGCTCAACCATCCCGGACCCGGCTCACCGCCGGGTCTTTTTGTTGTCCCACAGGGGTTTTCGCCCGCCCGCGGCGATGGTTAGCCTTGGGTTAACCCGACCCCACTAGCATGGCCGCTGATTGAGCCCGGAACGTGCCGGGCCACTTCGGACACGCCCATGCCCAGCTCACCTTCGCCCGTACTCGACGAAATTCGCTCAGTGCCACAGCGTGGCACCCGCGCCTCGACCAAGCCCTTGCCCACGCCGCCACCGGCGCTGGCGATTCGCATTCCCGTGCGCGTCGCTGGTCTGCTGGTTCTGGCACTGGTCGCTATCTGCCTGGCCGCCCTGGCGTCCTGGTCCGTCGATGATCCAAGCTTTACCTATGCCACCGCCAAACCCGCCGCCAACTGGCTGGGCTTTCCGGGCGCCGTGATCGCCGACACGCTGTTTCAGGTGTTTGGTCTGGCCGCGCTCGTCATGCTGGTGCCACCTGCATTGTGGGGCTGGACCTTTGCCCGCCGCCGCATGCCTACCCGCATGGGTCTGCGCCTGCTGGGCTGGATCGGCGCAACCTTGCTGGGCGCCGGCGTGCTGGCCTTTGTCGCCATGCCGGCCAGCTGGCCCCTGCCAACCGGGCTGGGCGGCCTGATTGGCTCGCTGTTCACAACGCTGGCTGCACTGGTCACGGGCGCGCAGCCTCAGGCTGTCACCACCGTGCTGTTTGCCATCATCATTGCCGTGCCCGCACTGGCCCTGTTCTGGACCGCCATGGG
Source organism: Devosia litorisediminis (assembly GCF_018334155.1). Lineage (NCBI taxonomy): Bacteria > Pseudomonadati > Pseudomonadota > Alphaproteobacteria > Hyphomicrobiales > Devosiaceae > Devosia > Devosia litorisediminis. The sequence continues at coordinate 55,459 of NZ_JAGXTP010000004.1, forward strand.
GCTGGGTGCCTCGGTGCCGACCGGCCCGCGCAAGCCCGCCAAATCTGCCCGGGGCGCTGCTGCAAATACGGCCGCACCGCAGACCGACGAGCCCGAGACCAATCCGATTGTCGATATCGCCCTGGGGGCGGTGGTCCATATGGGCTATTCCCTGCGTACCGCCTATCGCCGGGCCCGCGAGAGCCACGCCGAGCGTCATGCGGCCGAAGCGGCCAGCTGGCGCGAAGATGAGGTTGAACCAAGCCTGGACGGCAAAGGGTCTGCTGACCAGCGTCACGAGCCCGCCCTGGCGCCGACGCAGCGCCGCATCCACGCGCCGGTCGAGCCTGCCTTTACGGCGGACTTCACCGCCGAACCGGCTCATCACGTCACCCCAGAGGTTTCCGCCCGCATCAATGCGCGGCCCAGCTATGACGATACCGAACTCGACTACCCCGATGAGGTCGAGGACGACATGCCGTTTGTCGCCGATGTGCCGGTGGCGCCTACCAATCACCGCCAGCAGGGCGATTCGCGCTTCCATCCGGCCGATCCGTCCAAGCCGCGCGTTACCGCGCCAGCCCCGCGCCCGCAGCCGGGCAACCGCATTGCCCGCGAAGCCCAGACCTCGTTCCTCGATGAACCCGGCGGCTTTGAGCTGCCGCCGCTGAGCCTGTTGGCCGAGCCCATGCATAAGGGCCCCTCGCCCGAGCACGCGCCCGAGCGGCTCGAGGAAATGGCCCGTCAGCTTGAAGGCGTGCTCGAAGATTTCGGCGTCAAGGGCGACATCATCAATGTCCGCCCCGGCCCGGTCGTTACCCTGTTTGAGCTTGAACCAGCCCCCGGCATCAAATCGAGCCGCGTGATCTCGCTGGCCGATGATATTGCCCGCTCCATGAGCGCCATCTCCGCCCGTGTGGCGGTGGTGCCCGGCCGCAATGCCATCGGTATCGAGCTGCCCAACGACAACCGCGAAACCGTCTATTTCCGCGAAATGCTGGCCAGCTCCGACTTCGAGAAAATGAAGGGCAAGCTGCCCATCTGCCTGGGCAAGACCATTGGCGGCGAACCCGTCATTGCCGATCTGGCGCGCATGCCGCATCTGCTGATCGCCGGCACCACCGGTTCGGGCAAGTCGGTGGGTATCAACACCTTCATTCTCAGCCTGCTCTACCAGATGACGCCCGAGCAGTGCCGCATGATCATGATCGATCCCAAAATGCTCGAACTGAGCATTTATGACGGCATTCCCCATCTGCTGACCCCGGTCGTGACCGATCCGCAAAAAGCGGTGGTGGCGCTCAAATGGGCCGTGCGCGAGATGGAAGATCGCTATCGCAAGATGAGCAAGATCGGCGTCCGCAACATTGACGGCTTCAACCAGCGCGTCAGCGAAGCGGCCAAGGAAGGCAAGACCATCAGTCGCACCGTGCAGACCGGCTTTGATCGCGAAACGGGCGAGGCCATCTTCGAGACCGAGGAATTCCAGCTCGAAGTGCTGCCCTATATCGTGGTGATCGTCGACGAAATGGCCGACCTGATGATGGTGGCCGGCAAGGACATTGAAGGCGCCATCCAGCGCCTGGCGCAGATGGCCCGTGCCGCTGGCATCCACATCATCACCGCCACCCAGCGTCCTTCGGTGGACGTGATCACCGGCACCATCAAGGCCAACTTCCCCACGCGTATCTCGTTCATGGTCACCTCTAAGATCGATTCGCGCACCATTCTGGGTGAGCAGGGCGCCGAACAGCTGCTGGGCAATGGCGACATGCTCTATATGGCCTCGGGCGGCCGCACCAAGCGTCTGCATGGTCCGTTTGTGTCCGATGCCGAAGTCGAAGCAGTGGTCACCCACCTCAAGAGCCAGGGCGCGCCGGATTATCTCGATTCGGTCACCGAAGAAGCTGATGGCGAGATGGATGATGGCGCCAGCGGGGGCGGTGGCGGCGATGGCTATGCCGGTTCGGGCGACGAGCTCTACGACAAGGCCGTCCATATCGTGCTGACCGACAAGAAGGCCTCGACCTCCTATGTTCAGCGGCGACTGGCCATTGGCTACAACAAGGCGGCCACGCTGATCGAGCGCATGGAACGCGAAGGCGTTATCAGCCCGGCCAACCATGCCGGCAAGCGTGAAATCCTGGTGGGTGGCGATCAATACTGATCGGCGCCACCAGGCCGTGGAACCAGCTGTTGCCGCAATTGGTTTCTAGGTTAGCCTGAGACGACCACTTAGCCAGGGACCAGTTTTCATGATTCGCCGCGATGCCTTGCTGCTCGGCCTTTCCGCCGCCTTCGCCCTCAGCACCTCTGCCTGGGCGCTTGACCGCGCACTGACCCCTCAGGAACAGCAGCTGATTGCCAATATCGGCGCGCATAACTCCGCCATCCGCACCATGGTAGGGCGGTTCCTGCAGATCGACACCAATGGCGGGCGCACCGAAGGCACGTTCTTTCTCGAACGCCCCAACAAGATCGCCTTCCGCTACGCGCCCCCCAGCCGCGAGGAAATCGTCTCGGTCGGCAATGGCTTTTATGTGCTCAACCGCAAGGAAGAGACCTATTACGCCTATCCGCAGGACTCGATCCCGCTGCGCCAGTTCCTGGGCGATACCATCAACCTGCTCGACGCCAATGTGATCGATGTCACCACGTCGGATGGCTATATGTCGATCACGGTGATCGACGAAACCATTGCCGGCACCGTGCAGGTGTCGCTGATCTTTGGCACTGATACGCTTGATCTGGTGCAGTGGAGCCTAGTGGAACCCAGCGGGGCAGAGCTGACTTTCTCGCTCTATGATGTTGAAAAGGATCGCGAAATTCCGCGCACCTATTTCTCCATCCCGGCCAATTACAAGCCAACCCGCAAATAGCGCGCTAGGCGCCGCCCATCGTCAGCAATGCGATGATGCCGGCGCCGCCAACGGCAATGCGCCACCAGGCGAACGGCGCAAAGCCATAGCTGGATACAAAGTTCAGCAGATAGCGCACCACGATCGCCCCCACCAAAAAGGCGGCGGCAAATCCCACCGCGACATTGAGTGCAATGCTGGCGTCGATCAGATCGCGGCTCTTGTAGAGGTCGTAGCCGAATGCGCCGGTCATGATGGGCAGGGCGACGAAAAAGGTGAATTCGGCCGCACTGCGCTTGGTCGCACCAAACAGCATGGCGCCCACCACGGTCGAGCCCGAACGCGAAACGCCCGGGATCAGGCTGATCATCTGGAACAGGCCGATGATCAGCGAGAGATGCCAGGGATAGGCAAAGGCGTCATCATAGGTTTCGCGCTTGGGCATGCGATCGACAAACAGCAGCACGATGCCACCTGCCAGCAGCGATACGCAGATCGTCATGGGCGAGTGCCACAGCGCGCCCTGAATGAAATCGCGCAGCAGGATCCCCGCGATAATGGCCGGGATACAGGCCAGGATCACCGATGTGGCAAACCGCCAGGCATAGGCCTTGCCAGTCAGCGCATCGCGGATCAACAGGCCCAATTTGGCGAAATAGATGGTGACAATCGCCAGGATCGCGCCAAGCTGGATCAGCACCACAAAGGTCTCTGGCTGGGTCAGACCGAAGAAATGTCCCGCCAGCAACAGGTGTCCGGTCGAACTGACAGGAAGGAATTCGGTAAGCCCTTCGAGAATTCCCAGGATCAGCGGCACAAAAAGACCTTGATCGGCGTTCATTTGATCCCCTAATCCTGTCCAGATAGTCTGCGAGTTCAGGCAAGCATTATAGCGCTTCGCAATCAGCGCCAAGCAGCCTCGCGTTGTGGCCAGAAAAAGAAATGAGCGTTCCATGCCCAGTCTGCTGCACCATCCTCTCGACCCCGCCTCGCGCCTGATCCGACTGATGTGCGCCGAATATGGCGTGCCGCTCGATATGGAAGAGATCAAGCCCTGGCTGCGCACGCCCGAACTGCTCGAAGTCAATCCGGCGGCCACCCTGCCCATCCTGATCGATGACAATGATCAGTCGGTGATCGGCCTGCTGGCCAATATCCACACCATTGAGGCGCTCTACGCACCCAGCGCCGTGGCCGGGCTGATGCCCGACGATGCCATCGTGCGCGCCGAGATGTGGCGGCTGATCGAATGGGTAATCTCCAAGCTCAATGACGAAGTCACCCGCTATGTGCTTGAGGAAAAGATCGTCAAGCGCGACCATCGCGGCGCCACCCCGGACCCCGCCGTGCTGCGTGTGGCCAAGGCCAATCTCAATGAGCACATGCTCTATTTCAACTGGCTGTTCGCCAACCGCTCCTGGCTGACCGGTGATGACATGACGCTGGCCGATTTCGCCCTGGCCGCCCATCTCTCAACGCTCGATTATCTGGGCGATATCGACTGGGGCAAGGCGGGAGAGACCCGTGACTGGTATTCGCGCATCAAGTCCCGTCCGGCCTTCCGTACCCTGCTCAATGACCGGGTTCTTGCCATGCCGCCGCACCAGGGTTATGCGGACCTCGATTTTTGATCCAGCCCGACGCCATCGTCGCCGAGCTCAAGACCCGCGCCACCGCCCTCGGCTTTGAGAGCTTTGGCATTGCGCCTGCAGATGCACGGCCCGACCTGCCCGAAAAACTCCAGACCGCGCTCGATGCCGGCTGGCATGGCGACATGGAGTGGATGGCCGAAACAGCTACGCGGCGCGGCAGCCCGACCCAGCTCTGGCCCGAGGCGAAATCGGTGATCCTGCTGGGCATCAATTACGGGCCGCAAAGCGACCCGCTGGCGCTGCTCGGCCAGCCCGGTCGGGGCGCCATATCGGTCTATGCGCGCAATCGCGATTACCACGAAATCATCAAGGGCAAGCTCAAGGAACTGGCGGGCCTGCTGGCACGCCGCTCCGGGGCCGAGGTCAAGGTGTTCGTCGATACCGCTCCCCTGATGGAAAAGCCGCTCGCCGAAGCCGCCGGACTGGGCTGGCAAGGCAAGCATACCGTGCTGGTCAGCCGCGAGTTTGGCTCCTGGCTGTTTCTGGGGGCCATTCTAACCTCGGCCGAGCTGCCCGGGGATAAGCCGCACGCGCAAAGCTGCGGCTCGTGCACACGGTGCCTCGATATCTGCCCCACCAACGCCTTTCCGGCGCCCTTCCAGCTCGATAGCCGGCGCTGCCTGGCCTATCTCTCGGTTGAGCATAAGGGTCAGATTCCATTGGAGTTTCGCGCGCCCATGGGCAATCGCATCTATGGCTGCGATGACTGCCTGGCAGTGTGTCCCTGGAACAAGTTCGCCTCGATCAGCCGTGAAGCCAGATTGCGCGCCCGTGACGAATTGGACGGCCCCGCCCTGGCCGATCTGGTGATGCTTGACGATAGCGCATTTCGCACCCTGTTCGCCGGCTCGCCGGTCAAGCGCATCGGCCTGCATCGCTTCTTGCGCAATGTCTTGATCGGTATCGGAAATTCGGCTGATAGTGCCATGGTGCCGCTAATCGAGCCGCACCTTGAAAGTGACAATGAACTGGTGCGTGGCGCCGCCATCTGGGCGCTGCGGCGGCTGGCGCCCGAGCGCGCCAACACGCTCAGCCAAGCCTATCTGCCGCGCGAGAATAATCCCGACGTGGCCCGTGAATGGACCGTGGATATCGCATGAACGCCCTGTTTTTCGGCTATGGCTTTTCGTCAGCAGCAGCGGCCAATGCGCTGCGCATCGGTGCACACACTGTCAGCATCCACGGCACTGTCCGCAGCGTTGAAAAGGCCGAACGGCTAAAAGCCGATGGCATTACCCCACACCTGTTCGATGGCACACAACCCGGTGCCACGCTGGGTCCGGCCCTTCGCGCTGCGACCCATGTGATTTTTTCCATTGCCCCCGGCGCTGATGGCGATCCTGGCTTGGGACAGCATCGGGGCGATCTGGATGCGGCAACAGGGCTGGAATGGCTCTGCTATTATTCCACGGTTGGCGTCTATGGGGATTTCGGCGGCGCCTGGATCGACGAATCCGCGCCCCTGGTGCCGCGCAATGAACGCTCCGATCGCCGCGTGGCTGCCGAACAGGCCTGGCGCGACTACGCCGCCGAACGGGGCGTGCCGCTGACCATTTTGCGACTGGCCGGGATTTACGGGCCGGGTCGGTCCACCTTCGACAAGCTCGAACAGGGCAAGTCGCGTCGCATCGTCAAACCCGGTCAGGTGTTCAACCGGATCCATGTCGACGATATCGGCCGGATTACCGCCTTGGCCGCCACGGCAAAGCTCAACGGCACCTTCAATCTCAGCGATGACGAACCGGCGCCCCCCCAGGAGGTGATCGCCCATGCCGCCGACATGCTGGGTGTTGAGCCGCCGCCCGAACAGGCTTTTGACACCGCCGAGATGACGCCGATGCAGCGCAGTTTTTATGCCGACAACAAACGCTGCTCCAACGCCGCCATCAAAAAGGCACTGGGGATCGAGCTGCTCTATCCGACCTATCGTGAAGGTCTGGCCCAGATCCTGGAGACCCGCTCATGAGCGCGCCGCACCCAGCCAAATCCGCCCCCCAACGCATTGTGCTCGAAGGCCGCCTCGTGCGGCTCGAACCCATTGAGCGCCGCCATGCCGCCGATCTGTTTGCGGTGGCCCATCTGCCCGGTGGGGCCGAGCGCTATCGCTGGCTGTTCAGCGAGGCGCCCACCAGCGTCGCTGAGCTGCAGAACTGGATCGACAGCGCCAATGCCGGCCCGGACAGCTATGTCGCCATCATCGACAAAGCCACCGGTCGCGCCGTCGGCCAGCACGCCTGGATGCGTATCTTTCCCGATCATGCCTCCATCGAGATTGGCGGGGTCTACTGGGGCCTGCCCATGGCGCGCACCCCCCTGGCGACCGAGGCCTTCTATCTGTTTGCGCGCCATGCCTTTGATGATCTGGGCTATCGCCGCTTTGAGTGGAAGTGCAACAACCGCAATGAGCCCTCAAAGGCCGCGGCCCTGCGCTTCGGCTTTCAGTTTGAAGGGGTTTTTCGCCAGGACCGCATCGTCAAGGGCGAGAGCCGCGACACCGCCTGGTATTCGATCATCGACAGCGAGTGGCCGGCCCTGCGCGCCGAATATGAGCGCTGGCTCAGCCCGGACAATTTCGACGCGGACGGCATGCAGAAGAGCAGACTGGCAACGCGCTAGCGCTCAGCCCGCCGTGCCGGTGGCCGGCAGGGTCTCGGGTTCGGCATAGAACAGCGCGCTGACCGACTCGCCGCTATTGATGCGCCTTATGGCCTCGGCAAAGGCCGGGGCGACCGAGAGCACCGTCAGCTTGGGCAGACGCTTGCCGAGCGGGATCGGCACGGTGCTGGTGCAGACGATTTCGACAATATCGGCTTCGGCGGCCAGCTTTTCGATGCTGGTGCCGGCAAAGATGCCATGGGTGGTGGCCACGCGCACCGAGCGCGCGCCATGCGCCCGCAAGTGCTGCAGCAGCTCAAGGATCGAGCCGCCACTGGCAATTTCATCGTCCAGCACGATCACGTCCCGATTGCGCACCTCGCCGATCAGCGTGGTGATGCGTACCGTGGTGTCATCAATGCGCTCCTTGGCGGCAGCGGCCACGGGCAGGCCCAGACGCTTGGCAAAGGCAGCGGCATTCTTGGCATTGCCCAGATCGGGCGACACCACCACCGCATGGCTGAGATCGTACGCCTGGAAATGGGTCGCCAGCTCATCAAGCGCATGCAGCTGGTCAACCGGCACGCTGAAAAACCCATGCACCTGCGGCGAATGCAGCGCCATGGTCAGCACGCGATTGGCGCCCGCCGTGGCCAGCAAATCGGCCACCAGACGGCCACCCAGCGAGATGCGCGGCGCGTCTTTCTTGTCCGAGCGGGCATAGGAAAAATAGGGGATGACAGCGGTGATGCGCGCCGCAGAGGCGCCGCGGGCCGCATCGAGCATGAGCAGCAGCTCCATCAGATTGTCCTGCACCGGCGCGCTGAACGGCTGGATGATGAACACATCCTGCTCGCGACAATTGGCCTGCAGCTGCACTTCCAGACAATCATTGGAAAAGCGCTTGAGCCGGGTCGGCTGCAAGGGGACGCCGAGATGGGCGCAGATTTGCTGGGCAAGTTCGGGATGGGCGCTGCCGCTGAAAACCGCTAGTTCGCTCATGGCACAACCCTCGTTCCCGATAGGGGGCGATTAGGCCATTTGGGCGTTACAATCAACTGCCCATGGACCTGCCGCAGGCGCGCAGGCGCCTATTGCGCCTTGACCTGCCGCAGTACGGCATCCTTGAGCCGCGCCAGATCCGCCTCGCGGCTCAGGCGGTGATCGCCATCGGGGATCAGTGTCAGGGTCACCGGATCATGCAGCAGATGGGTCACCAGCTTGATGGCGTGCGACTGCGGCACATCGGGGTCTTGCCCGCCCTGCAGGATGGTCACCGGACAGCCGGTCTCGATGACGCTGCCAAACAGCAAGTGCTGCTCGCCATCATCAATCAGCGCCTTGGTGATGCGATAGGGTTGCTCCGAATACTGGCTGGGCTGATCAACAAAGCCATTGGCCTGCATGGCCTGATGCTCTTCGAGCGTAAATTCGGGCATCATCAGTTCATGGGTCATGTCGGGGGCCGGTGCGATCAGCACCAGACCATGAGCCGGCGTGCCCGCCTTGAGCAGGGTCCGCGCCAGCAGCAGGGCGATCCAGCCGCCCATGGACGAGCCGACAATGATCTGGGGGCCATTGGTAGTGCCATAGACCGCCACGGCCTCTTCGAGCCAGCGGCTGATGGTGCCGTGATCGAAATCGCCACCCGACACGCCATGCCCCGAATAGTCAAAACGGGTGACCTCAAGCCCGCGCTCGGCCCCCAGCGCGTCGAGCGCCATGGCCTTGCTGCCCGCCATGTCGGAGCGGAACCCGCCCAGCCAGAACAGGCCCGGGCCAGTGCCCTTGCGCTGCTCGATGGCGATGTCTCGGGCCGCCGATCCGGTTCCAACGGTGAGGCGGGTGGTTTGCGGGGCGGACATGGCAATGCTTTCCTAGGGAACCAGTAAGATTATTTCGTCGTTGGTGTACCCTAGAACGGGTAACGGCGTGCTATAGGTCCAGTGGGCCAGAAATTCAGCCGCTTTGCCAGTTGACTTATGGGCCCGGTAACACGATTTTATGCCCGAATTCACCGCTTGGCTTAATAACACAAGGATCATTTGCCATTCGCCGTCCAATGAGACCAGTCACGCCCCAGAAAGATGGGCCGCCCTCCAACGATGATATCACCAGCCCCGATGTCCAGCTCATCGACGCTGAAGGTGAGAACCGCGGGATCGTCAACACCCGCGAGGCGCTCACGGAAGCCCAGGATCAGGGTCTCGACCTTGTTTTGATCTCTCCCAATGCCAATCCGCCGGTCGCCAAGATGCTCGACCTCGGACGTTTCAAGTATGCCGCGCAGAAAAAAGCTGCCGAGGCTCGCAAGAAGCAGAAGGTGATTGAGGTCAAGGAAGTCCAGATGCGTCCGAACATCGATACGCATGACTACGAGACCAAGATGAAGGCCGTTCAGCGCTTTCTCGACGATGGCGACCGGGTCAAGGTGACCATGCGTTTCCGTGGCCGCGAAATGGCCCATCAGGACCTGGGCATGCAATTGCTGCTCAAGGTGCGTGAGCAGACCGAAGAGATCGCCAAGGTCGAAAGCCAGCCGCGGTCAGAAGGTCGCCAGATGGTGATGGTTCTCGCGCCCAAGTAAGGCGCTCGACCATTTCAGAATTGAAAAGGGCAGCCGCAGGGCTGCCCTTTTTGTTTGGGCGCCGCCGCCAACACACCCCCGCTTCCAAACGGATCACCTGTGGCTGGACGAAAAACCCCTGCATTGCTATCAACGCGGCATGACCGCCGCTGTTCACATCGCGACAACCGCACCAATTAGCTGCCCGACCTGATGCGTCGGGTCGGGTTCGTCCGGGTGAACACCATCGCGCTACCAGCGCCTTTCAGGGTCTGAAATCATGTCTGCCAACACAGCTGTGCTGCACCTTGTGTGCGGCAAGATCGCTGCAGGAAAATCAACGCTTGTCACGCAGCTGGGCCAATCGCCGAACACGATCATCGTGCGCGAGGATCACTGGCTTGCCCACCTCTATCCAGGCGAGTTGAACAGTCTGGCCGATTATGCCCGCAGCGCGGCGCGGCTGCGGGGCGCCATTGCCCCCCATCTGATTGACCTGCTGGGGAGTGGCGTTTCAGTCGTGCTGGATTTTCCCGCCAATACGCTCGCCAGCCGCGCCTGGATGCGTACCCTGTTCGAGGCCGCCGGCTGCGCGCATCAGCTGCACTATCTCGATGTGCCCGACGCGATCTGCAAGGCGCGCCTGCGGCACAGAAATGCCAGCGGCGAACACGAATTCACTGTCAGTGACGAGACGTTCGACCGCTTCACCAGCCATTTCGTCCCACCGTCAGCGGACGAAGGGTTCGACGTGGTGCGCCATGACTAGGGTCTCTGGCGCAGCACACGGAACTTCCAAGCTGTCAGCGCCATGCGCCAATAGTGCACCGCTGAGAGGCTGGCACCCCTCTGCGGCGCTGTACTATGCTGCCTTGCATGAGAGGTTCAGCATTTCCCTCTTGTATCGGCGGAGATCAGATAGTTGCGCTTAGGCCTATATGCTCAGCTTCAAGCCATTGCCCGGCGTGAAAGCCGCAATGCGGATGCGGCAGATGATGTTGTGCAGGAAGCCATGCTGGCGGCGGTTCTGGCTGGTCGCACCAATTTCGACGCGCATGAGACGGCGCGCTGGTTGACCGGAACAGTGCGCAACCAGGCGCGCATGGCCGCCCGCACCGCTGTACGACGACGCCGCCGCGAAACGCAGTGGCAGGCTAGCCTCACCTTATCCGATCAAGCCGACAACAGCGATATTGGCGCCTTCCTTGCCAGCCTGCCCCCTGCGCTCAAGGCCGTCGCAGCCCTGGCGCTGTCGGGCCATGCACGGCATGAAATTGCCTATCTCCTTGCCCTTTCGGACACCGCATTGCGCCAGCGTATCGTCGCCCTCAAGCGCAAGACGGTGGCGGCGGGGCTCGCCATGCCTGCGGATCTGCCTGGTCTTGGTCTCGATCTTGCCTATGGCAGCATTCGCGACGCGCTTCTGCCAAAGCTGCTGCGCCATGGCGGGGCCTTTGCCAGCCATGATCCGGACGGACATTTATTCGTGGTGCAGCGCTCACAAAACGGCAGCCCGCGGCAACAGGCAGTGCAAGTCAAACAGGAGAACCTCTCATGAGCTTCAAGCCCAAGAGCGCCAGCATCGTCTATTACGTCAGTGACATTGAACGCACCGAGACCTTCTACAACCAGACATTGGGGCTTGGTCTGGAACGGATGGAAGGGGCCGAACCCTTTTGGCTGCAAGGCAGTCTGGAAGGCGGCCTCGAGCTCATCTTTTTCCAGCAGGAGGCGGTGCGTGGCAATACGCCTGCCATCATCTTCACGGTGCCCGACGGTGGCATTGACGATGTGGTTGCCGATCTGGCGACCAACGGCGTCACCATCGTCACCCCGGTCAGCGAGGCACCGGGCGGCTGGAGCGCCGACTTTCTGGACCCTGATGGCTTTGGCATCGGCCTGTGGCAATCCGAAGAATTCCCGCGGTCGCTGAAATAAGGCAGCGCAGGGTGCACCGCGTCAGGCAGCACCCTGCTTGCCCGGCATGGGCGTCAAAACTGACAGGGGCAGCCGCAGGGCTGCCCTTTTTGTGCGGGGGCCAAACGGCGCGATGGCTGGATGCAACCTCGTTGCAGTGCAACGAATTGCGGACAAGTATGTCGGCTGCGATCCCGATCTGAGGTGTTAGATTCATGGCAGACCAACCAGTCAAAGGGCCTGCATCCTATTTCCCTTCCATCGAGAAGAAATATGGCCGCCCCATTGCCGAATGGCAGGAACTGGTGCGCCAGAAGATGCCGGCGAAACACATGGAGCTGGTTGCCATGCTGAAAAACGACCATGGCATGGGTCACGGTCATGCCAACGCTGTAGTGGCGCACACTTTGGCAACTGAGAGGGGCTGAACCACTGACGCCCTCATGATATGGTCATGCAGAGCGGCTGTTTTGGAGGTTGCATGCCAAACCCATTTCCACATGGCACGGTCCACGAGGCGCGCGAAGACCTTCAATCAGCTTTGCGATCGGATCCGGAGGTTTTCAAGCTCTGGGAAGGGCTAACACCACTCGGCCGGAATGAATTTATCTGTTGGGTCGATGACGCGAAGCAGCCAAAAACGCGCCAGCGGCGCATTCAACGAACCTGTGACGAATTGCTGGAGGGCAAGAGGCGCCCTTGCTGTTGGGCCGGCTGCATTCACCGCACCGACAAAGCACCAAGCCCATGGCAACAGGCAGTCTTGATTGATCAGAAGGTCGAAAAAACAGGTCGCAAAGGGGCCTGAGCGAACCGCTGTTATCCCTCTTTCCATGACCAGGCCCATTGTCGTCGGGCCTGCGATCGCCTGCACACATGCGGACATTTGCGGGCTAAAGCGCGAACATCACCGGGTCAACAGCGATGACAAAACTGATCCAGATGATCGCGGCAAGGCCATAAGCGCCGAACGCAAATGCGCTCGGCACCGCCTCGCCCCTCCGCCACCACAAGATCCAGCAAGGCACTGCCAGTACGGCCCACATGCCGCCGAAAATGACAATGCCGGAAAGCGCGGCCATCAAGACCTTAAACGCCATCAAAGGGACCGACCCGCCCTACCCATTTCGACCATATAACCTCATCGCGTCCGCTTTGGCGCGCTCATGCCGCAAAGCCCGGCCAGTTGAAGATCGCCCCTATTGCGCCAGTGCGGCATCCACTTCGGCTGCGAGCGGAATGGCGGGCTGGGCGCCCGGTTTGAGACAGGCGAGGCTGCCCGCTGCCGCCGCGCGGCGCAGGGCGGTGGGCAGGTCCAGCCCGGCATGCAGGCCCGCGCCCAGATAGCCGCAAAACGTGTCGCCGGCGCCCACTGTGTCGATCGGCTTGATCGGCAGGGCCGCGATATCCAGCATCTGGCCATCGGCAATGGCCTTCACCCCGGCGCCGCCCAGGGTCACGACCAGGGTCTGTTTGTGTTTGGCGTGCCAGTCGGCCATAGCGCCCTCAAGTTCGCTTTCCGGCCGACCGGTGAGCAGCGCGAATTCGGTCTCATTGGCCACCAGAATATCGGCCAAAGGCGCCAGCGCGGGCGTGTCGTCCAGAAACGGGGCTGTATTGAGCACGCTGGTGACGCCCTTTGCGCGCGCCAGCTCCAGCGCCCTTCGGGTCGCCGCCTGCGGGACTTCCTGCTGCACCAGCAGCAGATCATCCTCATCCATGCCGGCCAGCGCCTCTTCGGCATCGGCGGTGGTGATGGTGCCATTGGCACCGGGCAACACGGCGATGACGTTTTCGCCCGCCGCGTCGACAAAGATCATGGCAATGCCGGTTGCCGTATCGGCCCGGCGCACGGCTTCGAGATCAACCCCGGCCGCTTCCAGCAGGGCCAGCGCCGGTGCCGCGAAGCTGTCATTGCCCACCGCCGAGAAATGGCGCACCTGTGCCCCGGCGCGGCGCGCAGCCAGCGCCTGGTTGGCGCCCTTGCCGCCCGCGGCCATGGAGAACACGCCACCCGCCACCGTCTCGCCCGGCTGCGGCAGGCGCGGCACGGTGCCGATCTGGTCCAGATTGGTCGAGCCGAACACGGTGATCATTTGAGAGCCTTTTCGATGGTGTTCCAGTTGCGGGCCGTCATCAGCCGATCCTTGCCCAGCTGTTGCTCGATCTGCTTGCCCAGATCGTCCATGCCTTCGGTATAGCGCCCATTGGGCTGACGATAGCCTGCCAGATAGATTTCCCGCACGTCGATCCGCACCACCTCGGTATGGCCGGGGCGATCATTGAGCGCCAGACCGGCGGGCAGGGGGGTGTCAAACAGCATCACATGCCGCGTCAGGTCCGCCTGGGGGTCGAGCTGGCCAAATGGCGCATTGGCCAGCATGGTGGCGATCTCGGACTCACTGCGCAATACCACGCCAACCTGAAAACCGAACGTCTTGGCGATGACCGCTTCCATGCGCGCCTGCAGATTGCTGTCGTCATCGGTCTCGAAACCGACATTGCCGCTGGCCACGATGGTTCTGATGTCCCGCAGCCCGATGCCGCTCAGACAGGTTTTCAGATCGGCCATCTTGATCTGGCGCTTGCCCAGATTGATGCCGCGCAGAAAGGCGAAATGGCGGCTCATGGCTTGGCCTTTTGCGGATGAAAGGTCTCGCCACGCGCCAGCATATCGACCAGAGCGGTGATCTTGCGGGTGCGGGCGACAGCGGTTTTCAGATTGATGACACGATAGGTCAGTGCAAAGCGGTTCTGCGCGGTCAGCACGCCATAGGTGGCCGCGGCCGCGGGATTGGTCGCAATCGCGGCCAGCAGGTCCTCGGGCGGGTCCATGGTGGTGGAATAGGCCGCATCCCAGCGGCCATCGGCCTTGGCAGCGGCGACATGCGCCAGGCCGTGATCGGTCATCTGCCCTTCGGCGATGAGCCGCGCGACATTGTCGCGATTGATCTGGCTCCAGGCGCTCCTGGGCTTGCGCGGACAATAGCGCTGCACAAACGAGACATCGTCCCAGGACTTCTTGATCGCGTCGATCCAGCCCCAGCACAGCACCACATCAATGGCCTGCACCGCCGTAATGGTCGGCATGCCGCTGGCCTTCTTGAAAATCCTGATCCAGAGTTCGTCAGCACTGTCGTGATGGACAGCCAGCCAGTCGTAAAATGCCGCCTGGCTGTCAAAGCTGCGGACCTTGTCCGGGTCGACCTGGACCGGCGCCATGCCTAGTTCTCCGCCACCTCGGGGCCCATATCGTCCGCGGGGGGCGGCGCTTGGGGGGCAATGCCCGCTTCAGCCAGCATCTCCGCCAGCTTTGGGTCGAGCAGATCGGCAGGCGGCAAGGCCATGCCAAAGCTGGTGGTCAGCACCTCGCGCATTTCCGCCACGCTGGACAGTTGCTGGCTCACCGGCTCGCTGCCTTCGACATAGGTGGTCAGGCGATTGTTCTTCAGCGTCAGCCGCTTGCCGCTGGGTGCCAGCGCCACGCGCAGCTCGCTGCGCATGGGCGAGGCCGGATCATTGGCGAGGAAGCGATTGGCCTCCTCGAAATCGGCCATGGTCTTTTCGCTGGTCTCAAAGGCATAGAGTGGCCTCCACGCCTCGCCCATCTTGGCCTCCAGCAACCACTCCGGATCGCCTCCGGTCAGCCGGAAGTTTTCATGCGGGGTGGTCTGCTCGGTATCGGCCTTGAGCTTGAGCGGGGCTGTCATGGTCAGCCCGCCAAAGCCGACATCGGCAATATAGGTGGAGCTGTTGATGTCCACGGCCAGCAGCATGTGGTGGGACTGGGTAGTGTCCGGATCGTTCCACAGCACGCGCGCAGTCAGGCCGCGCACATTGAAATCGAGATCCTTCAGCATCGCCATGAGCAGCAGATTGTGCTCGTAGCAATAGCCACCGCGCCGCTCGGTGAGCAGCTTGGACTGCAGACTGGCCAGATCGAGTTTGACCGGCAGGCCCAGCAGGGGATTGAGGTTTTCAAAAGCGATGGCTGCCGGGTGCAGCGCATGCAGTAATTCGAGAGTCGCCAAGGTCGGGGCGATGGATCCGGCAAAGCCGATTCGCTCGAAATATGCGTTGAGATTGACCTTTTGGCTCATCGGCCACCCTTGTCGCTGTTGTCACACAGGCCGCAATATGGGTGATCAAATGGCCACTGTCACCGTGGCCGATTTGCAATTTCGTTGATCGAAGGGGCTGGACAGCAGCCAATTCCCTTCTAAGGCGCGCTGGCGAAGGCGAGTGAAAAACGCTTTTGCGCGTGCGATCAGGCCTGCGCCTTGCGCACCCGGATCACCACGTCGACATGGCTGACTTCCATGCCCTTGGGGGCCTGGGGCAGCTTCATGAACTCCACCGAGGCGGCCGGAATGTCGATCATCCGCTGCTCGTCTTCCACGTAGAAATGGTGGTGATCGGAGGTGTCGGTATCGAAATAGGAGCGCGAGGCATCCACGGCCACTTCGCGCAACAGGCCCGCTTCATGGAACTGATGCAGCGTGTTGTAGATTGTGGCGAGTGAAACATTGACCCGCGCATCACCTGCCTCGCCGTGCAATTGCTCGGCGCTGACATGGCGGTGGGGGCCACCGAACAGCAATTCGGCCAGCGCCACGCGCTGCCGGGTCGGACGAAGACCGGCCATGCGCAGCACAGCCGTAAGACACGGTTTGCGCGACGGAAGCGACCGGGCGGTCTGGGTACGATCAGTCATAGGGTCCTTGAGGTCTCTGAAGGGCCGGAAGATACTGGAGTTGTTATAACTATCACACCAAGTTCACACAAGCGCAGCGGCGCCGCACGCTGAACGGTGGTAAACCGGGCCATGCGTCAAGGGCGTTGACTTGACCCTCTGAGCGCACCCCTATACGAGACGAACAAAAGGTTAACCGGGGTTGGATGCATGGCCGAACGGCAGAGCGCATTTGGGTATCAAGAGCTGTTGGCGCATGGTCGGGGCGAACTGCCGGGCCAGGGAGACGCACGTCTGCCCGCGCCACCCATGCTGATGTTTGATCGCATCACATCGATTTCCGAGGATGGCGGCGAGTTTGGCAAGGGCCAGGTACGCGCCGAACTCGACGTCAATCCTGACCTGTGGTTCTTCCAGTGCCACTTCATCGGCGACCCGGTCATGCCCGGCTGCCTGGGCCTGGACGCCATCTGGCAGATGACCGGCTTCTTCCTCAGCTGGATCGGCCAGCCCGGTCGCGGTCGCGCGCTGGGCGGCGAAATCAAGTTTACCGGCCAGGTCACCAATGACGTCAAGCTGGTCGAATACGGCATTGACCTCAAGCGCGTGATGAAGGGTCGTCTGACGCTGGGCATCGCCGATGGCTGGGTCAAGGCTGATGGCAAGGTGATCTACGAAGCCAAGGATCTGCGCGTGGGCCTGTTTACCGACGCCCAGATGCAGGCTGAACAGGGCGCCTGAGGCGCCCCGATACCGACGTAATTCACGACCAAGAACGCCTCAAGCAAGGGCGTCACCAGACTTAGCGAGGACACGATGAGACGAGTTGTCGTAACCGGCATGGGTATCATTTCCTCAATCGGCAATTCGCTGGACGAGGTTACGGCCAGCCTGCGCGCGGCCAAGCCGGGCATTGTCTTTGCCGAAGACTATGCCGAGCTGGGCTTTCGCAGCCAGGTCAAGGGCGACCCGCGTCTGGATCCGTTTGAACTGCTCGACCGGCGCGTCACCCGCTTCATGGGCAAGGGCGCGGCCTGGAACTATCTGGCTATGCAGCAGGCCATTGCCGATGCCGGGCTGGAAGAAAGCGACATTTCCAATCCCATGACCGGTATCGTCATGGGCTCGGGCGGCGCCTCTACCCGCACCATTGTCGATGCCGCCGATATCACCCGCAAGAATTCCAGCCCCAAGCGCATCGGGCCACTCGCGGTGCCCAAGGCTATGGGCTCGACCGCCTCGGCCACGCTGGCGACGGCCTTTGGCATCAAGGGCGTCAACTACACCATCACCGCGGCCTGCGCCACGTCCAAGCATTGCATCGGCAATGGCATGGAACAGATCATGCTGGGCAAGCAGGACATCGTGTTTGCCGGTGGCCACGAAGACCTCGACTGGACCCTGTCGAACCTGTTCGACGCCATGGGGGCCATGAGCTCGATCTATAACGCCAATCCCGAAAAGGCCTCGCGCTGCTACGATGTGGACCGCGACGGTTTCGTGATTTCCGGCGGTGCCGGCGTGCTGGTGCTTGAGGAATACGAACACGCCAAGGCGCGCGGCGCCAAGATCTGGGCCGAGCTGGTGGGCTATGGCGCCACTTCCGACGGCGTGGACATGGTTGCCCCATCGGGCGAAGGCGCGGCGCGCTGCATGGAAATGGCGCTGAAAAACGTTGGCCCCAAGGTCGACTATATCAACCCGCATGCTACCTCGACACCGGTGGGCGATCTCAAGGAGATCGAGGCCATCCGCGCCGTGTTTGGCAATGAAACCAGATGCCCGCCCATCTCGGCAACCAAGTCGCTGACCGGGCACAGCCAGGGCGCCACCGGCGTGCATGAGGCGATCTATTCGATCCTGATGATGAAGAACCGCTTCATCGCCGCCAGCGCCAATATCGACCACCTCGATCCCGCTTTCGAGGACATGCCGATCATCCAGCAGCGCCGCGATGACGTCGATCTGGGCGTGGTACTGTCCAATTCCTTCGGCTTTGGTGGCACCAATGCCGCCCTGGTCTTCAAACACCCCGACGCCTGATCAGGGGTCGCCCGGGCACCTCAATCCCGCCATTCAAGCTGATCCACCCGCGTCGTTTTCAGCGTTGCGGGTGGTTTAGCCATTGCGTGTTGCTGCCAGTGTGACGAATATAGTTACCAGGGCGGGGGCCCGGCGTGTCCAGACTCAGCTGCACCAAGCATACGAAAGCGCCTATGAGCGACGTACACGATTTTCAGACAGATATTGACGCCGTCCGGCGCATTCCCGCCATCCCGTCCATCCTCAACGTCGTCTGCGAGGCCACCGGCATGGGCTTTGCCGCCGTGGCGCGTGTCACCGAGGATCGCTGGATCACCTGCGAAGTGCTCGACAATGTCCATTTCGGCCTGACACCGGGCGATGAGCTGAATGTGGAAACCACGCTGTGCCATCAGGTGCGCGCCAGCCGGCAGGAAGTGGTCATCGATCATGTCAGCGAAGACGCTGACTATTGCGATCATCACACCCCGCGCCTTTATGGGCTGCAAAGCTATATCTCGGTGCCTATCACCTTGGTGGACGGCTCGTTTTTCGGCACGCTCTGCGCCATTGACAGCAATCCGGCCAAGCTGAAAAACCCCGCTACTATCGGCATGTTCCGCCTGTTTGCCGAGCTGATCGCTCATCATCTGGACAGCGATCAGCAGCTCAATGAGAGCCGCGCCGCGCTGGCCGAGGAACGCATGACAACCGAGCTGCGCGAGCAGTTTGTTGCCATTCTGGGCCATGATCTGCGCAATCCGCTCAGCGCGCTGGAGGCAGGCACGCGCAGCCTGCTCAAATCGCCGCTCGATGAACGCTCCACCCAGATAGTCGGTCTGATGCGCAAGAGCGTCAGCCGCATGGGGGCGCTGGTCGAGGATATGCTCGATCTCGCCCGGGGGCGGCTGGGTGGTGGCATTCAGCTGCAGACTGCAACCGACGAGGCCCTGCATGAAGTGGTGGCCCAGGTCGTCGATGAATTGCGCAGCGCCCATCCCGAGCGCCAGATCGTCACCGCGCTCGGTGATGTCGGCAAGCTTTCCTATGACCGCATCCGCATGGAGCAGCTGGTGTCCAACCTGCTGGGCAATGCGCTGACCCATGGCGCCGTGGATCAGCCGATCACCGTCACCACCCGCCTCATCGACAACCAGCTCGAAATGGCGGTCGCCAATGGTGGCGAGGCCATTCCGCCGCATCTGCTCGATAATCTGTTCAAGCCGTTCTTCCGGGCGCAGGCACAGCCCGGCCAGCAGGGTCTGGGCCTGGGGCTCTATATCGCCAGCCAGATTGCCAAGGCCCATGGCGGCACACTCGGCGTCACCTCTGACGACGACCAGACCCGTTTCGTCTTCCACATGCCGATCGGGCCTCTGGTCCAGGCCTGAGCGGGACTAGAAGGAAAATTCGGCAAACCGGGCGCCCTGGCTGTCATAGGTCAGCACGCGGCCAATCAGCGGCTCGCCAATGCCGGTGATCAGCTTGATCGCTTCCATGGCCATCAGTGTGCCGATCACCCCGGTCAGCGGCCCCAATATGCCGGTGGCTTCGCAGCTGGGCAGATCATCATCGCTGGCGCTATCGGGATAAAGCTCGGCAAACCCGGGCCCGTCGGGGGCAAACACCGTCACCTGACCATCAAACATTGAGACCGCGCCCGATACCAGTGGCCGACCCAGCGTTGCAGCAGCATCGGCGACGGCGCGCCGGGTCGCCAGATTGTCGGTGCCGTCGAGCACCAGATCATAATCGCCAAGCACGCTCGCGGCATTGGCCGCCGTCACCGCCTGTTCGTGCAGTACGATCTGCACCTCGGGATTGAGCGCCTGCGCAAAGCTCCGTGCGCTCTTGGCCTTGCCTGCGCCCACCCCTGCAGTGGTGTGGATCATCTGCCGTTGCAGATTGGAAAGCGAGACGCTGTCATGATCGGCAATGCCCAGCGTACCCACGCCGGCCCCGGCCAGATAGGCGATGGCCGGACTGCCCAGCCCGCCGGCACCCACCACCAGAACCCGCGCCGCCTTGAGCGCCTGCTGCCCGCGCCCGCCCATGCCCTTGAGCACCAGATGGCGCGCATAGCGCCGCGTTTCGGCTGAAGAGAGACGATCAGAGGCCAAGCGGCACAACGATGAAGCGCCGGTCCGGCCCTTCAAAGCCATAGGTATAGACCGAGATGATCGCCACGGCGTGGCTGAGCGGGTCACTGTCGAAAGGGGCCACCACGCCAAACAGCCGATAGTCGACCGGGCAGCCGCGCGAGCGCGGCAGATTGGTGTCGCGATGGACTTCGCGCGCGCCCTCACTATCGCTCATGCCCAGCGCAAATCCCTGTGGAGCGGACCCGAACCATTCAAGGCACGGTGTGGCCGCGGGTGTGCCGAAAACGCTCAGCTCCAGCCCATAGTCGCCGATCACCTCGCCCGCGTTAAAGCCGGGCCGGCCAAAATTGAGTGTCTGCCCATCATTGCGGGGCACGCCATCGCCGATCATGGCGATGAACTGGGCCGGCACTTCGATATTGAGCGTGGCCATATTATTGGCCGCCTCATCCTGCGCCTGCGCGCGGATTTCGGTGAGCGGGATGGTGTCCTCTCCGGCCTGCACCCGGATCGGGGTGCCCACCACCCAGGCGTCCTCGACCAGATCGATCACAAACACATTGGAATAGGCAAAGCCCGAGCCGTCCTGAATGCCGAACTCTTCAAAGGCCAGATAGCTGCCATCCGGGGAGTAGCCGATCAGATCGATCTGCGCCCGGTCCCCCGCCAGGGCAGGGGACGCCATCAGCGACAGGGCGAGCCCGATGCTAGCCCAGAGAACGCCCAGTCGAGCCAAACCCGTTGGCGCCGCGTTCCGTGTCATCAAGGCTCTCCTCAATTGAAAATTCAGCGCGGCTCACGGGAGCCACCACCATCTGGGCGATGCGGTCGCCACGCCGCACCACGAAATCGTCCGTGCCCAGATTGATCAGCGGCACCATGACCTCGCCGCGGTAATCGGCATCAATGGTCCCCGGCGCGTTGAGCACGGTGACCCCGTATTTGACGGCGAGGCCCGAACGGGGCCGCACCTGCGCTTCGTGCCCCGGCGGCAGCGCCATGGCAAAGCCGCAGGGCACCACGGCGCGCGCGCCCGGCGCCAGCACCATATCGCTATCCTGTGACAGGGCCGCAACCAGATCCATACCCGCAGCGCCGGCGGTCTGCTGGGCCGGCACCGGCAGGCCCAGGCCATGCTCAAGCCAGCGCAATGGTATGGAGATAGGACTGGCAGACATGGAAACTCTCGTCTCGAATAGGGGCAATCTACGACCATGCCCGTTTGGGCACAAGTGAACTACCAGCCAGAAAAAACCGTTATGCGCCAAAGCAGTGCGAGCAGCGTGACCCCCGCTATGCCCATCAGGCCCAGCATCATGACGCGCATCAGCCCGTCATTGTGGCGGTGCTTGTTGGCGTGATAATCGGCCAGCGCCAGTTCGGCCTGCGCCAGAATCACCGGCACGCGGCCGGCAGCCTCCGCCATGACCTTGAGATGTTCGCCCAGCGTTTCGATCTGGCCGATCGGCCCGGCTTCCTTGCGCAGCCAGTCACCCACCACAGGCTCGGCCACGGTCCAGATATCAAGATGGGGATCGAGCGCCCGCGCCACGCCTTCCACCAGCACCATCGACTTTTGCAGCAGCACCAGCTCGGGCCGGGTCTGCATGTCGAACAGATCGGTAATGGCAAACAGCTGCCCCAATACGCGCGCCATGGAAATGTCCGAGGCGGTGCGGCCATGCAGCGGCTCGCCGATCGAGCGGATCGCCAGTGCGAAATCATCGACCGACTGGTCCTTGGGCACATAGCCGATCTCGAAATGACGTTCTGCCACCATGCGGTAATCGCGGGTGATGAAGCCATACAGGATATCGGCCAGGAAACGCCGTTCCTTGCGGTTGATCCGCCCCATAATGCCGAAATCGACCGCGATCACGTCGCCGGTGCGTGGATCGGCAAACAGATTGCCCGGATGCATGTCGGCATGGAAAAAGCCGTCGCGAATGGCGTGGCGCAAAAAGCTCTGTAGCAGATTGGACGCCAGTGCCTTGCGATCCACCCCCACCGCATCAAGCGCGGCATGGTCGCGGATCGGAATGCCATCGACCCAGCTGGTAGTCAGCACATTTTGCGCCACGTGGTCCCAGCTGACCGAGGGAATGACAAAGCCGGTATCGTCCTTGATGTTTTCGGCCATTTCCGAGATGGCCGCCGCCTCGAGCCGCAGGTCCAGTTCGAGCTGGGCCGAGCGATCCAGCGTCTGAACCACCTCGATTGGCCGCAACCGCTTGGTCGATGCCGACAGGCGGTCGGCCAGCCGGGCCGCGACGTAAAAGCTCTCAATATCGCTCATGAACCGCGCCGCAACGCCCGGACGCAGGATCTTGACCGCAACCGCCTTGGGCAGCCCGTCGGCCGGCCTGAGCTTGGCCTGATGCACCTGGGCGATCGAGGCGGCGGCAATCGGCGCGCTCAATTCGGTCAGCTCGTCTGCCTTGTCCTCGAGCGCTGCCTTGAGAATGGCGGGGACCAGCGTGGGGTCGAACGGGTCCATGCGGTCCTGCAGCCCCGCCAGATCATTGGCAATACCGGCGCCCACCACATCGGGGCGGGTAGCCAGGGTCTGCCCGAACTTGACATAGGTCGGCCCCAGCTTGTTGAGCGCCTTGTTCAGCCGCTCGACGCGACCGGTCTTGCGCACGCTGGGACGCTCGATCAGCCGGCCCAGCCACAGCCCGGCGCGCAGCGGCGCCAGCGCCGGTGGCAGATCCTTGGCCGAGATCATCGACAGGGCGCCCTCGCGGGCCAGAACATAACCAGCGCGCAGCAGGCGGAAATAGGCGGACAGGATCATGCGCTAGAGCTTCCAGCCGGAAAACAGCGTGGCGATATTGCCCGTAAAGGGGGTCGCCTTGGCGCGCTTGAAGCCCGCCTCGGTCAGCATGGACTGGAACAGTGCCGGATTGGGGAATTTGCGGATCGATTCCACCAGATACTGATAAGGCTGCGCATCGCCGGTAACGAGCTTGCCCATGGGCGGGATGACATTGTCCGAAAACGCCTTGTAGACCGCGTCCAGTCCCGGCACGTCGACCTGGCTGAATTCGAGCACCAGAATGCGTCCGCCGCGCTTGAGTACGCGATGGGCTTCGTTCAGGGCCTTCTGGATGCGCGGCACATTGCGGATGCCAAAGGCAATCGTATAGCCATCAAAGCTGTTGTCCTCAAACGGCAGCTCTTCGGCATTGGCTTGCACAAAGCTGGCCTGGGCCGGATAGCGCCAGGATTTGGCACGTTCCGCGCCCACCCGCAGCATGTCCGAATTGATGTCGGAGACCACCACTTCGGCATAGCCCACCGAGGCATTGATGATGCGCTCGGCAATGTCACCCGTGCCGCCCGCCATATCGAGCACGCGATAGGGCCGCGAACCCGCTTTGGGCGGCGCCAGATCGGCCACCATGGCATCCTTCCAGATGCGGTGAATGCCGCCACTCATCAGATCGTTCATCAGGTCGTAGCGGTCCGCCACGCCGTGGAAGACCTGGTTGACCATGCCCTGCTTGTCGTCCAACGCGACGGTCTGTTCGCCGAAATGGGTGGTCTCGCGCGCCTCGGTCATGGCCATGCTCTTAATCTGTAATGATGTTGGCGCGCACCATATAGAAGCGCTATGGGCTTTGCCAATCGCGCAAAGCCGCGCAGGTAAAGAGGATACCAATGCCCGAACTGCCCGAGGTCGAAACGGTACGCCGAGGCCTGCAGCCCTGGCTTGAAGGTGCCCGCATTGACCACGTCACGCTCAATCGTCCCAATCTGCGCTTTCCCTTTCCCCGGAACCTGGCGCAAGGGCTCGAGGGCAGCGCGATTGTTTCGGTCGGCCGACGCGCCAAATATCTGCTGATCACCCTGTCCAATGGCAAGACCATACTCAGCCATCTGGGCATGACCGGCTCCTGGCGCTTTGCCGAACACGGCATCGACAAGCCGCCGCGCTATTATGAGACAGCCACGCCACCCAGGCATGATCATCTGGTGCTCGATCTCGATCACCCCGAACATGGCAAGAGCCATCTGATCTATGCCGATCCGCGCCGCTTCGGCTTTGTCGATCTCTATGATGACATCGCCACCAGCCCCTATCTGGCGGGGCTCGGCCCCGAGCCGCTGGGCAATGACTTCAACGCGGCGGTCATGGCCGAAAAGTTCGCCGGCAAGAAAACCCCGATCAAGGCGGCCCTGCTCGATCAGCGTGTGGTCGCCGGACTGGGCAATATCTATGTCGCCGAGGCCCTGCACCGCGCCCATATCCTGCCCACTGTGCTGGCCGGCACGCTGGTGACCACCAGGGGCAAGCCCAAGCCGGCGCTCGAGGATCTGGCCGGTGCGGTGCGCACCGTGCTGCTGGAGGCCATCGCCTCGGGCGGCTCCACGCTGCGCGACTTCCGCAATGCCGAAGGGGGCAATGGCTACTTCCAGCACAATTTCGCCGTCTATGACCGCGAAGGTGATGCTTGCGCCACCCCGGGCTGTGCCGGCATTGTGCAGCGCATTGTCCAGTCGGGCCGCTCCACCTTCTTTTGTCCGATGTGCCAGAAGAAACCCTGACCTGCACGGGGCTGAATCCAGTTGACGCTCGCCCCTGCTTCCCCTATAGACCGCCCAACTTGGCGGCTATCGATATGCCGCCGATTTCATTTTTCATCCCGGACGCATGCGACCTCGTGGCGCGATCGGCCGGTTGGACGCCAAGAGGACCATTATGGCCAATACGCCTTCAGCCAAAAAGGCTACCCGCAAGATTGAAGCCCGCACCGCGGTCAACAAGGCACGTCGCTCGCGCGTTCGTACCTTCATCCGCAAGGTTGAAGAAGCCATCACCGCTGGCGACCACAAGCAGGCCATGGAAGCTCTCGCAGTAGCAGCTCCCGAGATCGCCCGCGCATCGTCCAAGGGCATTGTTCATGCCAATCTGGCCGCTCGCAAGGTCAGCCGCCTGAACCACCGTGTTAAGGCGCTCAGCGCTTAATTCGGAACGACCCGGGCGCCCATAGCGGCTGCCGACAAAATTGACTGAAAGGGGCTCCGTAAGGGGCCCCTTTCGTTTGTATGGTAGATGAGCATGGTATTCCGTTTCGACACGCATGTGTCATCGGCGTGACACCGGGGTCGCGCCGAGCTAGCATAACCAGCAGCCAATATTTGTTGAGGAATCATAAGGATTTGGCGGAATGGGCGCCATTCATGAAAATGTCATCAGGGCTGCCCTTCCGTAAAAACATGGGCTCTCGGGAAATAAAATTTTACCCTGTTTGAGAGCCCCCCAACGGGAATCTGCGTTGAGTCACAGCGCCTTGCTCAAATGGGGTCCACAGAGGCCCTCGGGACCCGAAAATACAACCTCAGAGTCAAGCCCCCATTTTGATGATTCCACGGTTGCGAGCCCAAAACCGTCCCTCTAAAGTAATCTCGTCAGCTTGAGAGAGGACGCCGTCAATGAGCGTCTGACAGAGCTGATGGGGTCATATTTCGGGGCGTTGTTTTTTAGTAAATTACGGCGATGGCCGAGATGTTCATACGGTGAAGGTTGTGTTGGCAGCTTGAGTGGCTGGCGGTCTGATCTGACCGGACTAGAATTGTAAAACCATCGACCGGTATCGGTCAGGTTCATAACAGTCGAATAGACACCACACCGCTGGGTCAAGCCAGCGGACAATAAAAGTGTGTCCGCATGAGCGGGCGCAGGGGCGAAGCCTTGGCTGTGTGGGCAACACAGAACAGCCAGGGCACAAACAAGAACCGATCGGACTTTGCGGACCGATCGGCCAGATATGGGGCTTACTTGAATGATACGACAGGCGACCGCTAGCAGGGAGGATTGGGTTCAAACCGATGCCCCAACGACAAGCACGATCAACAAAGGCGAAACACCTGTCATGACTGACTCCGATTCCGGCCAAGCCCAGCGCGAACTCTGGAACCGTGTCCGCGCTCGCATCAAGACCGCTGTCGGCAATGACGTCTTCACATCCTGGTTTGCGAGCCTGGAACTTGAAGAGATCGTCGACGATGTGGTGCATCTGTCCGCCCCCACACGCTTTTTGTGTTCATGGGTGCAGTCCAATTATGCAGAGCGCATTCTGGAGGCTTTCCGTCAGGACGTCGCCGAGATCGGCCGCATCCAGGTGACGCTGCGCGTCAATGGCCAAGCCCGTCCACGCTTTGCCCCTGTCGCTGCCGAGCCCAGCACCAATGAAGCACCGGCACCGCAAGCCGCACCGACCCTGGCCCCGGTCTCCACCATTGCCCGCTTCCCCCGTGAATCCACGGCCGCCAAGGGCGACGCCCTGTCCGGCAGCGCCATTGATCCACGCATGACCTTTGACAGCTTCGTGGCTGGTGAAGCCAATGAGATGGCCTTCGGCGTGGCCAAGCAGATCGCCAATGCGGCTGCCAACAACGCCGTGACCTTCAACCCGGTCTATATTCATTCCACCGTTGGTCTGGGCAAGTCCCACCTGCTCAACGCCATTGCGCACGCCGTGCAGCAGGCCGACAGCAGCAAGAACATCGTCTATCTGACTGCCGACCACTTCATGTACCATTTCATCACCGCCGTGCAGCGCCAGTCCGCGCTCGGCTTCAAGGAATGGCTCCGCCGCGTCGACCTGCTGCTGATCGACGACATGCAGTTCCTGCAGGGCAAGTCGGCTACCGAATTCGGCCACACGCTGGGCACGCTGCTCACCGGCGCCAAGCAGGTTGTTGTGGCGGGCGATGCGCCGCCACGCGATCTTGAAATGCTCGATGAGCGCGTGCGCTCACGTCTGTCGGGTGGTCTGGTCGTGCCGATCTCGGGCTTTGATCTCGAACTGCGCCGCGCCATCGTGCAGCGCCGGGCCGATCAGTCGACCGCCCGCTATGGCATGCACTTCCCCGCGCCGGTCATCGATTACATCTCGCGTGCCGTCATCAGCCATGGCCGCGACCTTGATGGCGCCGTCAACCGTCTGGTGGCCGCCAACCAGCTGACCGGTGAACTGATCACCGTGCCACTGGCCGAAAAGACCCTGGGCGATCTGATCCGCAACCGCGAAGCCCGCCGCGTCCGCATTGAGGACATTCTGCGTATCGTCTCGCGCCACTACAAGGTGCCGCGCAACGAGCTGCTCTCGGCTCGCCGCTCGCGCGATGTGGTGCGCCCGCGCCAGATCGCCATGTTCCTGGCCAAGGCGCTGACCTCGCGTTCGCTGCCCGAAATCGGTCGGCGCTTCGGTGGCCGTGACCACACCACTGTGCTCCATTCGGTGCGCAAGGTTGAATCCATGATCAAGGATGATGTGGAACTGGGTCAGGAAATCGAACTGCTCAAGCGCATGCTCGAGGAATAGCCCAAAGCGGGCAGTGCGCCCGCCTGTGTGACCATGCAAAAGACCCCGTGCAGCTGCACGGGGTCTTTGTGTCTGGGCGCATTGTGTGCGGCTCAGTCGGCTGCTAGCTGTTTGGCTATCTCGGCCATCACCTCGGGCGGCAGCGGGCCTTTTTCGAGCGCTCCGATATTGTCGCGCACCTGAGCCTCATTGCGGAAGCCGGGGACCGGCAGCGCGATGGGCGAGGCGGCCAGAATCCAGCCCAGCGCGCCCTGCGGCAGGCTGCGTCCCCCGCTCTGCAGCAGATCACGAATGGCGGCCAGCCGGTTGAGATAGTCCGCACTGGGTTTGCCATCCTTGAAGAAGCGCAGCCACTCATGGCTTTGCGCGCGCACATCATCGCTGTTGAGCTGGGCATCGGGCAGGTATTTGCCGGTCAGCAGCCCCATGGCCAGCGGTAGCCGGCTGATCGAGATCAGTCCGCGATCCTGGGCAAAGCCCATCAGTTCAGCCGCCGGGGTGAATACGTTGTAGTCGTTCTCGAACGCCACGCAATGCGGATAGTCGGCGCCCGCGCGGGCCTGCGGCATGAAATCGGTGCTCCAGCCATAGGCGCCGATCTTGTTCTCGCCCACCATCGCTTCAAGCGTATCAAACACCTGCGGCGCCAGGGCGGGGTCCATGTCGTTGACATGGAGCAGCACCAGATCAAGGCAATCGCGCTTGAGCCGTGACCGGCTGCCATCGACAATGCCGCGAATGCCCTCTGGCGTGACATTCACTGCGCCCTTGAGATTGGCCTTGAAATCCACCTCCACCCCGAACTTGGTGATGATGATGGCGTCGTCGTGATGAGAAATTTCCTCGCCCACCAGCATTTCGGAATGCCCCGCGCCATAGGCCGCGGCGGTATCGAACACCCGGGCGCCCATTTCGTAGCCCGCCCGCAGGGCTGCGCGCGACTGGGCATCATCGGCCTTGCCATAGGAGGTTGACGGCCCCTCATTGGCCGTGGTGCCGCCAATGGCCCAGCAGCCCAGCCCCACCCGTGGCACGGTGCGGCCATTCCACAATTTGATCTGGGTGCTCATCACGCGTCTCCATCCTTGGTGGACCCGGGCAGGTCCTGTTTCATGAAATCGGCAAAGGCCTGGCTGTAATCGGGGTGCCAGCGCGACAGCGCCGGGCGGTTCTCGATAATGTCCATGGCGTTCCACAGGATGCGCTTGTGATCGGTCGCATTGGGTGTTTCTTCGTCCGGGCACAGAATGAAGAAATGATCGGCCCGCACTTCGCTTTCCATGTGGTCCACCACCTGTTCGGGCAGCCAGGCGCCGGGGCGATGGACGGCATCGCCCGTTGTGGTCCAGCCCGGGATCAGCAGATGGGCACTGATCGCACAGCCCTCGCGCTCGCGCAGATCGCGGGCCAGGTTCTGGCTATAGGCGTTCACGGCCGCTTTTGAGGTGTTGTAGGCCGGATTGCCCGGCGGATTGGTCAGCCCCTGCTTGGAGCCGGTATTGATGATCACTGCCGGCCGGCCTGCATCCAGCATGGCAGGCAGAAACGCCTGCACCCCATTGACCGGGCCCAGCACATTGACCGCGAACACGCGCTGCCAATTGGCATTGTCGTCCAGAATGCCGCCCGGGCCACCGCCGACAAAGGCGGCTGCATTGTTCATCAGCAGGGTCGGGCTGCCCAGCTTGGCGTTGACCTGCTGCGCCAGCGCCAGCATGGCGGCGGGGTCGCTGACATCAAGGCGCTCGACCACCAGATTGTCGTGACCGACAATACCCGCCAGTTCGGCGCCCATATCGGCCAGCTTGGCTGCGTTGATATCCACCAGCGCGATTTTCATGCCTGCTGCGGCAGCGCGTCGCGCCGCTGCCCGGCCAATACCGCTGGCGCCACCGGTGATCACCGCCACGCCATCAGCTACAAAACACTCGGCCATTGGGGCCTCCTCTCGTTTTTAGGAGCCGAGCCTAAACCTATTCGCCCTGTTATGCAGCCCGCTGCACTGCGCGCATTTGCTGGGTGCAAAACGCTGGCTGCCCTTGCGTTTTGGTCACCAAATTGTAAATGTCCAAACCCCGGCCCGCCGGGGGTTTTTGGGCTGCATGTGAGCAGCTGCGTAGTGCCAGGGAAGTTGCCGAATGAAAGTCACGCTCGAACGCAATCATCTGCTCAAGTCGTTGAGCCATGTGCACCGCGTTGTGGAGCGCCGCAACACCTATCCGATTCTGGCCAACGTGCTGTTCAAGGCCAGCGATGACAAGGTTGAGCTGCGCGCCACCGACCTTGATATCGAAGTCACCGAATCCGTGCCCGCCATGGTGTCCACGCCCGGCACCACCACCGTGCCGGCGCACACGCTGTATGAAATCGTCCGCAAGCTGGCTGACGGCGCCGAGGTGAGGCTCGAGACCGATGGCGGCGAGAACATGGTTCTCACCTCCGGTCGCTCGCGTTTCAACCTGGCCTGCCTGTCGCCCGACAGCTTCCCCGATCTCAAGTCGGGTGCCTTTGGTCACGAATTCTCCATGCCGGTAACCGCGCTGCGCGAATTGATCGAGCGCACCCAGTTCGCCATCTCCAATGAAGAGACGCGCTACTATCTCAACGGCATCTATTTCCACACCATCGATATCTCCGGCACGGGCACTGTGCTGCGCGCCGTGGCCACCGATGGTCACCGCATGGCACGCGCCGAAATCGAAGCGCCTGCCGGCGCCAATGGCATGCCCGGCATCATCGTGCCCAAAAAGACCGTTGGCGAAGTCCAGAAGCTGCTCGATGGCGCCGAAGGCGACGTGGCAGTGGAGGTTTCCGACACCAAGATCCGCTTTACCGTGGGCTCGGTCGTGCTGCTCTCCAAGCTGATCGAGGGCACTTTCCCCGATTACGATCGGGTGACACCCAAGAACAACGACAAGCAGATGAATGTCGATCGCGCCAGCTTTGCCACGGCGGTTGATCGCGTCTCCACCATTGCCTCCGAGCGCGGCGGCAAGGCCGTCAAGCTGCAGGCCAGGGATGGCCTGCTCGAGCTGTCGGTGACCAATCCCGATCACGGCACGGCCAGTGAAGAGCTGGCGGTCGAATTCGAGACCGACGGTTTCGAGATCGGCTTCAATGCCCGCTACCTGCTCGACATTATCGGCCAGATCCGCTCTGACAGCGCCATCTTCATGTTCAACGATGCGGGCTCGCCCACTCTCGTCAAGGATGAAGGCGAAACCCGCGCGCTCTACGTGCTGATGCCGATGCGCGTTTGAGGTCGACGTCACGATCCGACATCTCTCCCGGCTTCGCCTGACCGCTTTCCGCAATTACGCGGCGGCAGCGCTTGATCTCGATTCCCGTCATGTTGTGCTGACCGGCTCCAATGGGGCCGGCAAGACCAATCTGCTCGAGGCAGTGTCACTGCTTTCCCCCGGTCGCGGTTTGCGCCGCGCCGCCTTCGAGACCGTGCAGTCGCAGGGCTCCGATATTGGCTGGGCCGTCGCCGCCACGGTCGAAACCGATGATGGACCCGCCGATATCGGCACCGGCGCCACCCCCGATGGGGGGCGGCGCGTGCGCATCAATGGCGCCAATGCCCGCTCCGTCGAGGCCATGAGCGATTATCTGCGCGTGCTCTGGCTCACCCCGGCCATGGATGGCCTGTTCTCGGGCCCCGCCAGCGATCGGCGCCGGTTTCTCGACCGCCTGGTGACCACGCTGATCCCCAGCCATTCCGCCTCGGTCAATGATTACGACAAGGCCATGCGCCAGCGGAACCGCTTGCTTGAGGATGGCGGCGACACCGCCTGGCTGGGCGCCATTGAGGCGCAGATGGCCGAGTTGGGTGCCTCCATCCATCTGGCGCGAACCGATAGCCTGAGCCACCTGCAGACCCTGATTGGCCAGAGCCTGGACGATGCCAGCTTCCCCGCCGCCCATCTGGCGCTGACGCCGCTGTTCGAAGATGGCGTCGAGCCCGCAGCCTCGGCGGCGCTCGAAGCCAGCCTGGTCGATATCTGGCGCCAGGGCCGGGGGCGGGATCGCGCCGCCGGACGAACCCTGGCGGGCCCGCACCGGGTCGATCTCGAGGTCACCTATGCCCAAAAGGGCATACCGGCCGCGCTGGGCTCCACTGGGGAGCAGAAGGCGCTGCTGATCGGCCTGATCCTGGCCCATGCCCGGCTGGTCAAGCTGCGGACCGCCATCACGCCCTTTCTGCTGCTCGACGAGATCGCCGCCCATCTTGACCCTGACCGGCGCCGGGCGCTGTTTTCAGCGCTCGACGGGCTCGGTACGCAGTGCTTTTTGACCGGGACGGACCGCCTGCTGTTCGAGGCATTGGGCGATCGCGCCCAGACCATTACCGTGCGTGAGGGACGCCTGCAGCACGACTAGGGTAAAACCCCCCGCTTTCGCCCCGAAAACGGCCATTTTGCTTGGGGATACACCCCCGTTCGGCTAGAACAAATGCACTCTGAAAACGACTGATTCGGACCCCATGACCGATAGCCAAACTCCCGTCCCCGAAGAATACGGCGCCGACAGCATCAAGGTGCTCAAAGGCCTCGATGCGGTACGCAAGCGCCCCGGCATGTATATCGGTGATACCGATGACGGCTCAGGCCTGCATCACATGGTCTATGAGGTGGTCGACAATGCCATCGACGAGGCACTGGCCGGCCATGCCGATCTGGTGACCGTCACCCTCAATGCCGATGGCTCGGTCACCGTGATCGACAATGGTCGCGGCATCCCCACCGACATCCACAAGGAAGAGGGCGTCTCGGCAGCCGAGGTCATCATGACCCAGCTCCATGCCGGCGGTAAGTTCGATCAGAATTCCTATAAGGTCTCTGGTGGTCTGCACGGCGTGGGCGTTTCGGTGGTCAATGCCCTGTCAGCCTGGCTGCGGCTGGACATCCGCCGCGACGGCAAGATTTTCGAGATGAGCTTCAGCCACGGCGTTGCCGATGCCCCGCTCAAGCAGACCGGCACCTATGTGCCCAACAAGACCCCGGGCACCTATGAAGGCCGCAGCGGTAGCGCGATTTCCTTCTTCCCCTCGGCCGAAACCTTCACCATGGTGGAGTTCGACTTCAAGACACTTGAGCATCGCCTGCGCGAACTCGCCTTCCTCAATTCGGGCGTCCGCATTCTGCTCAACGACAACCGGCACCCCGAAACGGTCAATGTCGAATTGTTCTACGAGGGTGGCCTGGAAGCCTTTGTCAGCTATCTCGACAAGTCCAAGGCAGCCGTGATCGATCGCCCGATCACCATGATCAGCGAGAAGGACGGCATCACCGTCGAAGTCGCGCTGCAGTGGAACGACAGCTACCACGAGAACGTGCTGTGCTTCACCAACAACATCCCCCAGCGCGACGGCGGCACCCATCTGGCCGGTCTGCGCGGCGCTCTGACCCGTCAGGTCACCGGCTATGCCGAAACCTCGGGTATTGCCAAAAAGGAAAAGGTCTCGCTGACCGGCGACGACACGCGTGAAGGCCTCACCTGCGTGCTCTCGGTCAAGGTGCCCGATCCCAAGTTCTCCTCCCAGACCAAGGACAAGCTGGTCTCCTCCGAAGTGCGCCCCGTTGTCGAAAACATCGTCAACGAGAAGCTCGGTCAGTGGTTTGAGGAACACCCCAACGAAGCCCGGATCATCGTGGGCAAGGTGGCTGAAGCCGCTGCCGCCCGCGAAGCCGCCCGCAAGGCGCGCGAACTGACCCGCCGCAAGGGCGCGCTGGAAATCTCCTCGCTGCCCGGCAAGCTTGCCGATTGCCAGGAACGCGATCCGGCCAAGTCCGAAATCTTCATCGTCGAGGGCGACTCCGCTGGCGGTTCGGCCAAGCAGGGCCGTGACCGATCCAATCAGGCCGTGCTGCCGCTGCGCGGCAAGATCCTCAATGTCGAGCGCGCCCGTTTTGACCGCATGATCAGTTCCGATCAGGTCGGCACGCTGATCACCGCGCTGGGCACCGGCATTGGCCGCGAAGAGTTCAACGCCGACAAGCTGCGCTACCACAAGATCATCATCATGACCGATGCTGACGTGGACGGCGCCCATATCCGCACCCTGCTGCTGACCTTCTTCTATCGTCAGACGCCCGAGCTGATCGAGCGCGGCCACATCTACATCGCCCAGCCGCCGCTCTACAAAGCCACCCGTGGCCGCGCTGAGCAATATCTCAAGGACGAACGGGCGCTCGAAGACTATCTGCTCGATTACGGCCTGGATGAAGCCGTGTTCAAGACCCAGAACGGCTCCGAACATGCTGGCGCCGATCTGATGAGCATCCTTCAGCAGGCCCGCGACATCGTCAAAGCCATCGATAACCTCAATACCCGCTACAATCGCAGCCTGGTCGAACAGGCCGCCATTGTCGGCGGCCTTGATCCCGAAGGGCTGAGCGATCCAAGCCGCATCAGCAAGACCATGGACCGCGTGGCGGCCCGTCTGGACCGGATTTCCGATGAGCTGGAGCGTGGCTGGTCGGGCAATATCACCGACGAGGAAGGTCTTGAATTCTCCCGCACCGTGCGCGGCGTGACCGAGACCCACCAGCTTGACCGGGCGCTGCTGCTCAGCGCCGATGCGCGCAAACTGCGCCAGCTGGCTGACCGTCTCGACGAAATCTATGGCGGCGTGCCGACCCTGACCCGCAAGGGCGGCGAAGTGACCCCGATCTTCGGGCCAGCCTCGCTGTTCAAGACGGTCACCGATGCCGGCCGCAAGGGCGTGTCGCTGCAGCGCTACAAGGGTCTGGGTGAAATGAATGCGTCCCAGCTCTGGGAAACCACTCTTGATCCCAATGCACGCACCCTGCTCAAGGTCGAGGTCGACCAGACCGACGAGGCCGACGAGATCTTTACCGCCCTGATGGGCGATCTGGTCGAGCCACGCCGCGAATTCATCCAGGACAACGCCCTCAGCGTGTCCAATCTGGACGTCTGATCGGACCGATCAAGTCTCTGTCGGCAAGGGGCCTTCCACGATCGGCGTGGGGGCCCCTTGCCACGTCATGCGATAGATGTCGCCCTGCCGCACCGACTGAACCGCAGCGGGGCGCAGCGCGGCAAAGCAGGTGCCGCCAGTGTGGCGCACCGATGGATAAACAATCCCATTGAGCCCGTGCGCGCGGGCCGCCTCTGCCAGACGATTGCCTTCGGGATAGGCGCGCGTGGCGTCGGCGCCCAGCGCTGCATGGTCGGGCCGGGCGCGCAGATCGAGATAGGCGCCCGCCAGGCTGCACAGCATCTCGGCATACTCGACCACCGTCTCATAAACCCCGGTATCGGCCAGAAACCGCGTCAGGTGAAAGCCGACCTCGGCCAGGCACGTCTGGGTGGACAGCGCCGCATACCAGGCGCCGCGCTGGCTGCCATTGAACCGATTGGGCTGCCGGGGGCGGGCATAGGCAAATGAGGCATTGATGAAATGGGCGTGCGGCACGTCATAGACCAGCTCATTGGCCGCCAGTCCGGTGACCCCGCGCTCCTGCGCCCGCAATCGACTGCTGGTCGCGCCCTCGATTTCGGCCAGCATGGCCAGTTCCGCATCGCCATCGGCAAGCGAGGCCAGCACTGAAGCGCGCAAGCGGGCCGTGCTCACCAGCCGGACGGTGGTGGGGATGGCAATCGTGGCAATGGGCACACCATCAAGCGACAATCATAGGCCCCCGCGCACGGCGTCCACATAACGGCGCACTTCGAGCATTTGCGGAATGCCGCCCCTGATCATGGAGTCGATGGGGTTCATGCGGGCAAACAGCGGCCCGGCATTGTCCAGCCGCATCCAGCGGTCTGCCATTTCGTCGGCGAAGAGCAGGTGCAGGCCCTTGTAGATGCCAACAAGCGCTGAAATGCGGGTCATCTGATCCTGGCTGAGCGGCTTGTCCTTGCCGTTCTGCTTCATGCGCTCCCAGGTGCTGCTCGATACATCGAGCAGGGCAGCAGCCTGCAATCCCGTCAACCCCCATTGCACCACCAGCCGCCGATAGGCCTTGAGCGCAACCGCGGATAGCCGGGCCCGATCGGCCTCGACGGCAAAATCCTGCCTCTCCTGGGTAGCGACGCTGTCGAGCATGGCGGCATATTCCATCAAATGAAAGTATATGTATACTTCAAATGATGGCAATAAGTCCAGATTTCAAGTGTCAGGGCAGGCGATAGGGGCCGCCAGAGCAATTTTGGGCCTGCCAATAGCTATCGACCGGGGTGTAGTCGCCCCCGGCCATTTGCTCGATCCGGGCGGCAAAGGCCATGGCCTGACACTCATCGCGCCCTGCCACCACATGAACCATCTCATGCAGGATCGTCAGCTGGCGCAAGCTGTCGGCACCGGCGCTGAAAAACTCCGGGCAGAGCACCAGGGCAACCACACCATCCTGGGGCGGGATGCGCACAAAGGCGGCAAACCGGTTGCAGGAACCACTATTGTCAGGGCGGATATCGAAGGTCAGCGCCGTCTGTCCTGGCCACGCCCCGCCAGCAAAGCGATGCCGATACAGCGCATCGCCATAGGCGCCAATATCAACGCCCGACAGCGACTGACCCAGTCGGGGCCGGGCCGCTTCGAACTGGGTAATGGCCCCGTCGAGCGCGCGCGTCAGCATGATCTGCTCGTCACCCCGCGCCATGCCGGGCACACTGCACAGGCACAGCGCAACAATCAGGCGCCACGGGCTCACCACGGTCAGCCCCGCACCGGGCGCAATACATTGCGGATGGCAAAACTGGACTGAATGCGCGTCACGCTGGGCAGACGCGACAGCACCTCGGTGTGCAGTCGCTCGTAATCGGAGACGCTGGCGGCTTCCACCCGCACCAGATAGTCGGTCATGCCGGCCATCAGATAGCATTCGCGCACTTCGGCACAGCCGCGCAGCGCGTGTTCAAAACGGCGCAGCACATCATCGGTCTGCCGCTCCAGCGTGATCTGCACAATAGCCACGATGGTGTCGCCCGGCGTTGGTTCATCCACAATGGCGGTATAGCCGCGAATGACACCGCTGTTTTCCAGCTCCCGCAAGCGTCGCAGACAGGCCGATGGAGACAGGCCTACGGCATCGGCAAGACTGGCATTGCTCATGCGACCGTCGCGGCGCAGCTGTGTGACGATTGCCTGATCAATCCGGTCCATATCGAACAACTTTCTACTACAATACCGCAGTAATATGCGCGGAGTCGCATTTCTTGCAATTATCATGCATCAAAGTGAAGGACATTTCACGGCTTCTGCGCCAGAATTATGGCTTGCGACGGTTCAGCTGGGGACCGGCAATGTTTCGTGGAGAGCAGTCATGCGCGTGATCGTTCTGGGCGGCGGCGTCATCGGTGTTACAACGGCCTATTATCTGGCCAGGGCCGGCCATGCCGTCACGGTGCTGGAACGTCAGGACGCGGTGGCGCACGAAACCAGTTTCGCCAATGCCGGGCAGATTTCGCCCGGCTATTCCTCCCCCTGGGCTGCGCCCGGTGTGCCGCGCAAGGCGCTCAAATGGCTGTTCATGCGCCACGCCCCGCTGATCGTGCAGCCCCGGCTCGACCCGGCCACCATTGTCTGGTGCCTGTCCATTCTGCGCAATTGCACGCTTGGCCGCTATCAGGTGAACAAGTCGCGCATGGTGCGACTGGCCGAATATAGCCGCGACCAGCTCATGGCGCTGCGGGCCGATACCGGCATTGATTACGTCAATCGCAGTCAGGGCACGTTGCAGCTGTTCCGCTATGACAAGCAGGTTGAAGGCGCCCACAAGGATACCGAAGTGCTCGCCGCCGATGGCGTGCCGTTTGAATTGCTTGATGCGGCGGGCTGCATTGCCGCCGAACCCGGTCTGGCCAAGGCGCGCGACAAGATCGCTGGCGGCCTGCGCCTGCCCAATGACGAAACCGGTGACTGCTTCATCTTCACCACCAAGCTGGCCGAAATGGCCCGCGAACTGGGTGTCGAATTCCGCTTTGGCGTTGATATCGACGCGTTGGTCACCGAAGGCGACAAGGTGCGCGCCGTGCGCACCAATCAGGGCGAGCTTGAAGCCGATGTCTTCGTCGGTGCGCTGGGCAGTTTCACGCCCGCCATGGTCAAGCCGCTCGGGCTCAATGTGCCGGTCTATCCGGTCAAGGGCTACTCCATCACCGTGCCGATCATCGATGAAACCCGGGCGCCGACCTCCACTGTGCTCGATGAAAGCTACAAGGTTGCCGTCACCCGTCTGGGCGACCGTATCCGCGTTGGCGGCATGGCCGAGATCGCCGGTTTTGACACCACCTTGCATGATCGGCGCCGCAAGACGCTCGAGCATGTGGTCACCGACCTCTACGAAGGCGCCGGTGATGTCAGCCGCGCAACCTTCTGGACCGGATTGCGTCCCATGACGCCCGATGGCACCCCTGTTGTCGGCCCCACTCGCTATCCCAATTTCTATCTCAACACCGGCCATGGCACGCTCGGCTGGACCATGGCCTGCGGCTCGGCGCGCATTACCGCCGACATAATCAGCGGCAATACGCCCGAAATCGATACCCACGATCTGGGGCTGGCGCGCTACGCCTGAGCGCGCCAAAGCCTGTGACCACGGCGCAACAGCAGGCGTGCCATGGCCCCTCAGCCCTTAAACCAGCCACATTTACTCTGGAAAACCACTGCCGTGACCGCGTGGTGCACGCTGTTGTGACGACAGTGCA
This sequence comes from Devosia litorisediminis, assembly GCF_018334155.1. Lineage (NCBI taxonomy): Bacteria > Pseudomonadati > Pseudomonadota > Alphaproteobacteria > Hyphomicrobiales > Devosiaceae > Devosia > Devosia litorisediminis. The sequence continues at coordinate 93,851 of NZ_JAGXTP010000004.1, forward strand.
CCGCGAGTCGGTCAGGGTCGGCCTTTAACCAGTCGCTAACCTCTTGTTTCCCATTTGCGCGGAACAGAGTAGAAGCGGCCAAAAGGCTCTGCTGTAGGTTTGCTTGATGGATTTCCGCATTTCCGCCGATGACCGCGTTGGCGCTCAGCCCAAAAAGGCGAGCAAGCCCAGGCAAACGGCAAAGGCCGAAGCCAAGCCGCGCAAGGGCGCGCGCGTCGAACCATCGCTGGGACAGGCCTCGAGCATGTTCAGCACCGGCGAACGCCCCGTCGGCAGTTCGGGCAATGGCCCCAAGGGCGGCGGCAAGCCCCCCCGGCGCGGCAAGGCATCGACCCCGCGCGGCAACAAGCCACGCAAATCGCGTTCCGGCGGCTTCTTGATGGGCCTGCTCTGGTGGGGCTTTGCCGCCTGCCTGTGGGGCGGTATCGCGGTGATCGGCATCATCGTCTATTACGGCGCGCAGCTGCCCTCATCCAATACCTGGGCCGTGCCCGACCGGCCGCCCAATATCCGCATTCTGGCCGCTGATGGCAGCCTGATCTCCAATCGTGGCCAGACCGGCGGCGAAGCGGTGACCTATCGCGAGCTGCCCTATTATGTCCCCGCGGCCATCATCGCCAGCGAAGACCGCCGCTTCATGAGCCATTTCGGCGTCGATCCGATCGGCATGGCCTCGGTCGTGCTTGAAATGATCAAGGCGCGTGGCGTCACCCGTGGTGCCTCCACCATCACCCAGCAGGTGGCCAAGAACCTGTTCCTCACCCCCGACCAGACCCTGGGCCGCAAGGTGCAGGAAGCCATTCTGGCCGTCTGGCTGGAACAGAACTATACCAAGGAAGAAATCCTCGAACTCTATATGAACCGCGTCTATTTCGGCGCCGGTGCAACCGGCATCGAGGCCGCCGCGCAGACCTATTTCGGTGTCTCGGCGCGCAATCTGTCGCTGGGTCAGGCCGCCATGCTGGCCGGCATTCTGCCCGCGCCATCGGCCTATAACCCCAAATCCAGCCCCGAACGCGCCATTGAGCGTCAGCGCCTGTCGCTCAATGCCATGGCGTCCGAAGGCTATATTACCGCTGAAGAAGCCACCGCCGCCCAGATTGACCCCAATCAGAGCGTGCGCACCCGCGTCGCCGGTTCGGAATCCTATGTCGCTGACTGGGTCGAAAGCCTGATGACTGCCTATATCGGCGACATCGAGAGCGATGTGATCGTGCAGACCACTATCGACTACAAGATGCAAAAAGACGCCGAGTTCATCGTACGCGAACAGGTCGCGGCCGAAGGCGGCAAGCGCGGCTTCACCCAGGGCGCGCTGGTGGCCATGGATGTGGACGGCAAGGTCCGCGCCATGGTGGGCGGTGTCGACTATCAAAAGAGCCAGTATAACCGCGCCGTCACCGCCAAGCGCCAGCCCGGTTCGACCTTCAAGCCCTTCGTCTATATGGCTGCAATGGAAAAGGGCTATACGCCCGACACTTTGGCCGAAGACGCCCAGTTCGACTATAATGGCTGGAGCCCGCGCAACGCCTCGGGCAAGTATGCCGGCACGGTGACCCTGCGTCAGGGTCTGGCCTATTCGATCAATACCATTGCCGCGCGACTGGCCATCGACGTCACCCCGCAGGCGGTCATCGATGTGGCGACCCGCATGGGCATTTCCTCCGAGCTGATTGCGGTGCCTTCCATCGCGCTGGGTACTCAGGAAGTGAACCTGCTCGAGCTGACCAGTGCCTACGCACCCTTCGCCAATGGCGGCATGGGCGTGATCCCCAACGTCATCACCCGCATCGAATCCAAGGCGGGCGACGTGCTCTATGAAGCCTCCGATGCCGGCCCCGGCCGTGTCGTGGCGCCTGACGTGCTCGCCAAGATGGACGATATGCTGCGCACCGCTGTTGAAGTGGGTACCGGCAAGCGCGCCAATATTGGCGGCTGGGAAGTGGGCGGCAAGACCGGCACCACCCAGGACGCCAAGGACGCGCTGTTTATCGGCTTTACCTCCGCCATGGTCACCGGCGTCTGGCTGGGCAATGACGACGCCACCAAGACCACCTTGTCGGGCGGCAATGTACCCGCGACCATCTGGTCGCAATTCATGACCAAGGCCCTTGCGGGCAAGCAGGCGGCCCCGATTCCCGGCGGCAGCTATGAAGGCCAGCTGGTCAGCCAGCCCGTGGTTGATCCAAACACCGGTCAGGTGATCATCGACCCCAATACCGGCCAGCCACAGGTGCAGTATGTCGACGCGGCAACCGGCCTGCCGGTGCAGACCGTGACCGATCCGGCCACCGGTCAGGTGGTCCAGATCGATCCCAATACCGGCCAGCCCATCGGCGCGGGCGTGCAGCCCTTGCAGTCCGGGCAGGATCTGACCGCCGGTGCCGGCCTGCCCGCGGGCGGCTTGATCATCGATGCCAATGGCCAGCAGATTGATCCCACCACGGGCCTGCCCGTGGGCCAGATCGTCACCGATCAGGCGATTGATCCGGTTACCGGCTTCCCGCTGCAGGCCCAGAGCAATGGCGTGGGTCAGGCACCGATCGATCCCAATACCGGTCTGCCCATGGTGCTGGTGATCGACCCGGCCACCGGCCAGCAGGTCTGGGTGCCCAGCGCCCCTGCCCAGGCGCCGCAACAGATCCAGCAGCAGGCGCCAGCCAATGACAATCCACGCACCTTGATGGATCTGATCTTCGGCAATTAGCCCGGAATGAAAATCAGGCGCGTGGTGGCCTAGCTGCCATGCGCCATCAACTGGCGACCATGCGCCTTGAGCCAGGCGCGGCCCCTTGCCATATCGGGCAGGGTGCGCTCCACGGTAGCCCAGAACGCGGCCGAATGGTTCATCTCGACCAGATGGGCGACCTCATGGGCGGCCACATAATCGAGCACGAAGGGCGGCGCCAGAACCAGCCGCCAGTTGTAATTGATATTGCCCGAACTTGAACACGAGCCCCAGCGGCTCGCCTGGCTGCGCATCTTGATGGTCTTGACGCTTACCCCCAGCCGCGCGGCGTGATAGGCGCTGCGCTCGCTCAGATCGGCGTGCGCCTCATCCTTAAACCAGTCGGTCAGCCGCCGTGCCTGATGCGCCAGATCGCCGGGCACCAGCAGCACCATTTCCCCGTCGTTTTCAGCCAGTTCCACCCGGCCGCGCAGCTTGCCTGTGCCGATAATGCGATGATCCACCCCACGTAGCGGCACCACGCCCCCATCGGTAAAGCTGGCCGCCTGCGGCGCCCGCTTGATCCGCGCTGCCAGCCAGTTGTGCTGACGGGCGAGGAAGGCCTCGGCCTCGGCCCATTTGCCATGCGGTGGCAGCGTCAGCACCGGACCGCCATTATGGGGCAGGCTCAGCCGATAGCTGCGCGCCCGTGCATTGACCCGCACGGTCACGCTCACCGCTTCGCCATCAATACTGATGACGGTCGATGGCGGGATTTTCGGTTTGGTGCGGAAGAACAGGTTCATCTGGGGCTCGGGAATCGCTGGGCCGATACTAACGTGATTTGGCGCGATTGCGGTGTCCGACCGGACACAAAAAAGCGCCCCGCGGCGGGGCGCCAGTACAGCCGGGGCACGGCTGGCTTTGGAAAAGGTCAGCGACGCACCGCAGCGCGTCGCTTGTCTTGGTCTGGCTGCGGCCTAGCCGTTATTGTTCCAGCCATTATTGTTGTTCTGGTCGCCATCATTGTGATCGTTCTGCTCGGGCTTGGGCTCGGTATAGCCCTGGCGCGAACCGCGGCGGTCATTCATGAAGCGGTCGAACTCTTCACGATCCTTGGCCTTGTTCAGATTGGCCATGTATTCGTGGAACTGCTCGATCTCGGCGTCCAGACGGGCGCGCTCTTCCTCGAGGCGCTTGAGCTGTTCGCTGCGATATTCGTCAAAGGCGGCATTGCCGCTCGAACTCATGCCGTAGTGGTGGCTGTGCCGACCATGATGGCGATGCTTGCCCGAGGTGCACCAGTCGCGGCCCTTGTTGAAATAGGCCTGCGCCTTTTCCGGCGAACCGCCGAATTTTTCACCCCATAGGATATAGCCGAGCACGGCCAGACCCAGGGGCCAGAACAGAATAAAGCCCATTACCATGAGCGCGATGGTCAAGGGGGACCATTGTGGTTTGATGATTGCTGTGGTCATTTCGCTTACTTTCTCCCAGTCACGATGATCAATACGTGGCCCATCCTGGGGTAGGATCAAGCGTGTGCCTGTGCGTTTTTGGCTCTTGAAATGACGATTTTCTGTCCCTATAGCGCGACAAAATTTAGCGAGCCCAAGGCTTTGAGATGTCCATAATCCAGGCTGACGGCCTGCCCCTGCCCTCGACCTGGCGCCCCTTGCGGCTGCAGACACTGGTGCTCGTGCGCTGGCTGGCCGTGGGAGGACAGGCCATTGGCGTGCTGTTTGTCGCCTTTGGCCTGGGGTTTCCCCTGCCGCTACTGGAGTGCTTCATCCTGATCGGCGCCTCGGCTGCAGTCAATCTGTGGCTCGTCTGGCACTTTGGCGCCGCCTATCGGCCCAGCAGCCTGTTTGCTACCGGTCAGGTCGCCTTTGATCTGTGCCAGCTTGGCTGCCTGCTGGCGCTCACCGGCGGACTGCAAAACCCCTTCTCGCTGCTGCTGCTGGCCCCCGTTTCGGTGTCGGCGACCACCCTGCCGCAGCGCTCGACCCTGGTCATTGCGCTGCTGGCCGCCGTGATTGCCTCGGTGCTGGCGGTCTGGCATCTGCCGCTGCCCTGGGATCCGCTCGAAACCATCGTGTTCAACCGCATCTATGTGATCGGCATCTGGGTCTCGATCATTTGCGGTGTGGTGTTTATCTCCGCCTATACCAACCGTGTCGCCCACGATGCGCGCCAGATCGCTGACGCCCTGGCGGCAACGGAGCTGGCGCTGTCGCGCAAGGAACAGCTCTCGGCGCTCGATGGTCTGGCCGCCGCAGCTGCCCATGAACTGGGCACGCCGCTCTCCACCATTGCCCTGGCTGCCAAGGAAATGCGCGCCGATGCGCCCGCGGACAGCGATCTGGCCTCCGATGTCGAACTGATCATCGAGCAGGCGGCGCGCTGTCGCGCCATTCTGGCCAAGCTGCGCAATCTCGACAATCATCACGACGATCCCTTCGCCGCCGTGCCCATCACCGATCTGCTGGCCGAGGTCGCCCGCCCTCATGAGGGGCGCGGCAAGGCCATTCTGTTCTATTACGAGCGCGCCGCTGGCGAACCGCCGGTCTTCAACCGCAGCGTCGGTCTGCTCTATGGTCTGGGCAATCTGATCGAGAACGCCGCCGACTTTGCGCGCCAGACCGTGCGCGTCGAGGCCGGTTGGGATCGCGACAGCATTTCTGTGTCGATCACCGATGATGGGCCCGGCTTTGCGCCCGAGCTGATTGCCCGGCTGGGCGAGCCCTATCTGACCAGCCGCCCGCGCGACCCCCATGGTCCCGATGCCAGCAAGCCCGGCGGGCTGGGCCTGGGCGTTTTTATTGCCAAGACCCTGCTCGAACGCACCGGCGCGCGGCTGGCGTTTCAGAACATTGCGTCCGATGGTCACGCCCAGGTGCGGATTGTCTGGCCACGCACTGCAATCGAGCTATAGATCCAAAACACCGGTTTTGACGTAACAGGTGCAACAGCCTATGGGAAAGCCATGAGCACGATCGAAGACCTACTTGCCACCGATCCAAGCCTGTTGCTTGTTGACGATGATATGGCATTTTTGCAGCGCCTTGAGCGCGCCATGACCCGGCGCGGCTTTGACGTGCGTATCGCCAGCACTGTTGCCGATGGCCTGGCCGCTGTCGCGGAAAAGCCCCCCGCCTATGCGGTGGTCGATCTGCGGCTCGAAGATGGCAATGGCCTCGAGGTGGTTTCGGCCCTGCACCAGAAGCGCCCCGATGCGCGCGCCGTGGTGCTCACCGGCTATGGCAATATCGCCACCGCCGTGACTGCGGTGAAGCTGGGGGCGGTCGATTATCTCTCCAAGCCTGCTGATGCCGATGATGTCATCAACGCCCTGCTGGCCACCGGCGAAGACAAGCCCGAGCCACCGGAAAACCCGATGTCGGCCGATCGTGTGCGCTGGGAGCATATCCAGCGCGTCTATGAACTGTGCGATCGCAATGTCTCGGAAACCGCGCGGCGCCTCAACATGCACCGCCGCACCCTGCAGCGCATTCTGGCCAAGCGCGCCCCGCGCTAGCGTCAGGACAACCCGCAAGAGATTTGCCTGTCTCGACATTGCCGGGCCAGTCAGGCTTACTTCGACACGTTAGCGTGAAAAGCGAGGAGCCGGGCCATGACTGTTACCCTTCACTTCCACGGTGCGGCTGGCACGGTAACCGGGTCTTGCTATCGCGTTGACCATCCCGGCGGCCATTTTCTGGTCGATTGCGGCATGTTCCAGGGCAATCGCACGGTCCGCGCGCTCAACCTCAAGCCGACCCCCTTCGATGTCAAATCTATCGATTTCCTGCTGCTCACCCACGCCCATATCGACCATGTCGGCCTGCTGCCCAAGCTGTATGCCGAAGGCTGGCGCGGATCGACCTGGATGACCGAACCCACGGCCGGTCTGCTCGAATACATGCTGCCCGACAGTGCCGGTATTCAGGAAAGCGAAGCCGAGCGCGAAACCCGCAAGCGCAGCCGGCGCGGCGACGAACCCGTCAAGCCGCTTTACACCAAGGCCGACGCCGACGAGGCGCTCAAGCACCGCCAGACCTGTGCCTATGAAAACTGGATCGAGCCGGGCCCGGGCGTACGCGCCCGCTACTGGAATGCCGGCCACATCATCGGTTCGGCCTCGATCGAGATTGAGGTGATGGATGGTGACACGCCGGTGCGGCTGATGTTCTCGGGCGATATCGGCCCCGACGAGAAGGTGTTTTACAAGGAGCCCGACGCGCCGGCTGGCTTTGACTACATTGTCTGCGAATCCACCTATGGCGGTCGTGACCGCGACGATTATACCCTGCTGCAGCGCCGCGAAGTGCTCAAGGCCGAGATCAACGAGGCGCTGGGTCGCGGTGGCAATCTGATCATTCCCACCTTCGCCGTCGAGCGCAGCCAGGAATTGCTGCACGACATTGGCTATCTCATCAAGACCGGCGAGATCGACCCCAAGCTGGTGTTTCTCGACAGCCCGCTCGCCAGCAAAGTCACCAGCGTCTATCGCAAATACGCCAAGATGTTCGACGACGTCGAACTGGGCGCCGACGAGCTGTTCAACGATCCACGCTTCCGCATCATCGAGGCGGTCGAGGATTCCAAGGCCATCAATACCATTCGCGGCGGCGCCATCATCATGAGCGCTTCGGGCATGTGCGATGCCGGGCGTATCAAGCACCATCTGCGCAACAATCTGATCCGCCGCAACGCTACCGTCCTGTTTGTGGGCTATCAGGCGCCCGGCACGCTGGGCCATGTCATTCTGACAGGGGCCAAGCAGGCCCGAATTCACGGCTCGGTCGTACCGATCCGCGCCAATATCCGCTCGCTGGGCAATTATTCAGCCCATGCCGACCACTCCGAACTGATGGACTGGATCACCGCGCGCCTGCCCGCCCATGGCGCGATCTTTCTCAGCCATGGCGAAGATGAGGAGCGCCTGGCGCTGCGCAAGGCGCTGATGGCCACCGGCCTGGGCGGCGACCAGATCATCCTGCCCCAGCTTGATGACTATTTCGAACTGACCGCAACCGGCGTCACCGGCAAGGCCGCGGCGACCACGCCACGCATCGATCCCAATCAGGTCCATTCGGACTGGCACAATGCCTTTTCCGATTTCACCATCCGGCTCAGCCAGCGGCTGGCCGAGGGCAGTGACGAGGAAAAGCTGGCACTGATGCAGGCGCTGCAGGCCGAACTGTCCACGCTGGGTGTGGCGCCATCACCGGCCCATCGCGAAACCGCCATTACCCCTGTGGAGCATGAGCTGGACGGCCAGGCCTGAGCCGCCCGGCCATCAGCCACGACAGGACCAGCAGCGGCAGCAGCATGGCAAAGGCACTGCGAATGCCAAAGCCCTCGGCCACGGTGCCGATCAGCACCGGCGCGCCCAGATTGACCAGTTGGAAGATCAGTGTGGTCGCCGCCACATTTTCCGAGGCCGGCCGGTCGCCCAGCCGCGCGGCGGCGGACAGGGTCAAGGGGAACAGCACACAGATGCCCACCCCTACCAGCCCGAACCCTGCCAGCGCGCTGGCCGCGTTGGGGGAAGCCACCAGCAGCACCATGCCCACCAGCGCCACCGCCGAGAGCGTGCGGGCCACCCGGACCGGGCCGAACCGGTCGATCCAGCGATCCGCCACCAGTCGGCCAATGGCCATGGTCAACAGCAGGGCCGGCAGTGCCAGCGATTCAATCCAGGCGGCAACCTCGAAATTGTCGCGCAGATAGATGATCGACCAGCTGCGCGACGCACCTTCGGTCAGCGCCGCCCCCAGGCCAAAGGCCACCAGCCCCATGGTGGCCCAACTGGGCCAGGCTAGCCGCTTCCTGCCGGCGCCGGCATGGGCACGCGGCGGCACGATGGGCATGGGCACAACAATGATCAGCAGCAGCGCGATCGTCACCGGCGCCAGCGCCCACATGTGCAGCGCCGGTGAGACATCGAAACCGCGCAGCGCCGCGCCCAGCAGCGAGGTGAGCAGAAACCCCACGCTCCAGGCGCCGTGACAGCGGTTCATGATGCGCTGTTCGGTCGCCGCCTCGATGCGGTCGGCCTCCACATTGATGGCGATATTGGTCAGCGAAAAACCAATGCCGTTGATCATCAGCAGCACGAACAGCGCCACGGGATGCAGCAGCACCGTGATCAGCGCCGCCGAGATGATGGCCACCGGCAGCACGCCGAGAATGACAGCGCGCGGCCCGAACCGCTCGATCACCCGGCTGGAGAACAGGAAGGTGCCCAGCGCGCCCACTGCGGGGCCCATCAGCACCAGCCCGAGCTGGGATTCGCTGAGCCCCACCAGCAGCTGGATATCGGGAATGCGCGTATGAATAGCACCAATGGCCAGGGCATGAACGAAGAACAGCGCAATGATGCGCCAGCGGGCAATGGGCATGGGACTCACTTCGGACCAGGGTCCATCAAGGCGTGGATACGGTCCGCGCCAAGGCGGGCCAGCTTGAGCGTCAACGCCTTGCGGCGGGCTGGCGCCAGGGGCGTATTGGGGCTGTCGCGCAAAATGGCGCCGTCATGGCCATCGGCCACGATCAGCCCCTCGCTTTGCGGAAAGATATCGGCGTCCAGCTCGGGCGGCTTGGCAAAAAAGAACTTGTCGGAGAAGTCGCGATATTCCGGCCATTTCCTGTCGACCTGGAAATCGATCAGGCTCGACTTGATTTCAACGATCCAGATTTCCCCCTTGGGGCCGATTCCCAGCACGTCGGCCCGTCGACCGCTTTTCAGCGTCACTTCGGCAAAGCACGCCATGTCAAAACTCTCGCGCAGCAGTCGCATCACCCCGCGCTGCACCCGCAGCGCGGTGGCCGATTGGCGCAAATCGACAATAGGCGGCAGATCCTCAGCCATGCGGTGGCAGCGGCTCGGGCGCCAACCCGCTCGCGTCCGCCAGCTTGCGATCCCCCAGCGCAAAGCTCGAGGCCCACAGACCGGCCGCCAACAAGGGCAGGCAAACCAGATATGAGGCGCGTATGTTGATAAACTCGGCAACAAAGCCGAGCAGTGGCGGCGCCAGGAAGAACACCACGACGCTTACCTGCCCGATGGCGGCGACGTTGACGGCGGCGGGTCGGTCGGTCCGTTGCGCGGCCGCCGATACGGCGAGCGGGTAGACTGCCGAGCAGCCGGCCCCCATCAGCGCAAAACCCAGCAATGCCAGTTCGGGAACCGGTGTCAGCCCGATCAGCAACGCGCCCAGGCTCGCCGCGGTCAGCATGCCCATGGCGACCTTGCGCGGGCCGTAGCGGCGAACAATAGGATCGGCGCCAAGGCGCATCACGGCCATGAAGAAGGCGAACAGAGCCAGCCCCATGCCCCCCACCAGCGGTTCGACGGCAAACACGTCGCGCATATAGATGGCTGACCAGTCGATACCGGCGCCCTCGACAAGAAACGCCGAAAACCCGATGAGACAGAGCGGCAGCAGACCACGATTTGGAAACGCAAAGCGTTGCCCGGCGGCCTCAGTCTGGCTGCGCGCGGTCTTTGGCGTGTTGGTCGCCCCATAGATCAGATAACCCGCCGCGGTGATCACGATGAGGGCGACCAGTCCGAGGTGAAGTCCAGCCGACACGTCCGACTGCCGGATCACGGCACCGAACAGCGCGGTAATGAAGAAGCCGACACTCCAAAACCCATGCGCGCGGTTCATGTAATGCCCGCCGGTATGGGTTTCGAGACGGTCAATCTCCACATTAAGGTTGATCTCCAGCGCCCCCACCAAAAGCCCGACAGTCACCAGCACGGCAAAGACGGCCGGGGCGTTGGGAAGCCAAGGAATGGTGGAGATCAGGATCGCTGGCCCCAGCGTGGTGAAAAAGGCCGTGAGCCGAAACCCCAGTTTCTCGACAATGGGCGATCCCACGGTCAGCGAAATCAATGAGCCCAGCGCCATCCCGGTCATGGTCAGGCCCAATTGGCCTTCGCTGACCCCCAGATGGGTCTGGATGTCGGGCAGGCGGGCCATCAAGGCGCCAATCGTCGCCGCAAAGAAGAAGAAGCATGCATAGATGCGGTGTTGCGGCGCGATGGTCAGCCGCGCCATGCCAGGGGGGCCAGAGCTCATTGTGCCGGCACCGCCTTGGGCGGCCGTGACCCCAGCGCGCTGGCGGTAATCAGGCTCAGGACAATAAGCGGAAGGCCAATGCCAAAGGCCCAGCGAATGCCGAAATGCTCGGCCACATAACCCAGCAGCGGTGGTCCGAGCAGGAAGCCGACAAATGAGATTTGCGCCAGCGCCGCCACATTGACCGCCGCCGAGCGGTCGGTGCGCTGTGCCGCCGCTGACATGGCCAACGGAAAGATCGCGCTGGTGCCAACGCCCATCAGCGCCAGGCCGACATAGGCGAGCCACTGATAGGGGCTGACAAAGACCAGCACAGTGCCGATGCCCAGAATGGTCAGCAGGGTCCGCGCCACAATGGTCGGGCTGGAGCGATCAACGAATTTGTCGGCAAAGAACCGGGTAACCGCCTGGGCACCAGCACCCAGCGCCACGGCAAAACCGGCCCAGAACGGATCGGCCATGAATACGTCGCGCATATAGATGGCGGACCAGTCAATGCCGGCCCCTTCCATCACCACGGCCGAAAAGGTGACACAGACCAGCACCAGAATGGCCAGCGTCGGGCGGGCAAAGCGGGGACCGCTATCGGTTGCGGTACTGACACGATGCCGGGCGGCCTCGAACCGGCCCAGCACCACCACGGTGGCCAGTGTCACCACCGGCACCATGATGGCCAGATGCCATTGCGGCGAGATACCGGCCTGGGCAACCAGCGCGCCAACCATGCCGGCGCTGAAAAAGCCGAAGCTCCAGAAGGCGTGCGCCCGGTTCATGATGCGGAAGCCCACGGCATGCTCGACCCGGTCGGCCTCAAGATTGACGATCAGCTCGATGCAGCCAATCGTGGCCCCCACCGGCACCAGCAGCACAAACAGCGTCAGCGGCGATGGCGCGAGCACCGCGATTGCATAGAGCACGGCCAGCAGCGGCAAGGCGCCCAGCAGCGCGCGGCGATAGCCGATTCGCTCCAGAAACGGGCCGGCAAAGGTCAGCGACAGCAGGGTGCCCAGCGCAGCGCCGATCAGCGAAAGCCCCAGTGCGCCTTCGCCCACGCCCATGGCCTCCTGAATGGCCGGCAGGCGCGGATAGATGCTGCCCATGCAAAACGAATAAATATAGAACGCGGCGAACACGCGTATCTGTGGCGCCAGCTTGAGGCCGAAATTCATGGAAGACTACTCGTGAGGCTGATTTGCGGCTGCACGCTATGCCAAATCGGGCCCTAGGGAAAGCAGCGGTGCAAACGTTTCTTCCTGCAACAATAACGTTGCACCAGCATCGTCAGGCCCGGGCTGAAACGAGCGTGCGGCGCGGATTGTGCTCGACGAACTCATCGCGCACCACATTCACCCCGGTGCTCAGATTGCGGATGATGTCGAGGCGCCGGAACTGCCCGCCCTTGCGATTGTCTGCCGGGGTGTTGCGGGCGCTCACCCGGCCACGGCGATCCGGTCCGAAATAGCCCAGCGTTTCATAATAGGTAAACTGCGTGCCGATCTGGCGATTGATCCGCTCCATCACCCGGCTGCGGGTGAAGGGCATGGTGACCACATCGTCAAAGCCCATATTGATGCAGCGCGTTATGGTCTCGACTGACGGACTTTCGGAAAAATAGATCAGTGGCGAAAAACGCAGCCTGCGGCTGGCAGAAAACCGGATCGCCTCGGCCACATCACGCAGCGCACTCACATCGGGCACGGCCGCGAACAGGAAATAGCACACGGGCGTGCGGCTGACCTGCTGCTCGGCCTGGGGCACGCCGCCATAGGGCTGCACCGTTCCGAAATTGAGCCGTCGGGCCATTTCGCTCAGTCCCGCACCCGCCCCGTCACTGGGTCCCACAACATAGACTGTTGGCTTCATGCCGCACGTCTCCTCCGCATTCCCGAAGCCAGTCTAGCCGCGGAATACTAAAGTGAGCCTAAAGACTGGCAATAAAGCAGAAAAACGAAAAACGGGCCGCCCCTTTCGAGGTCGGCCCGCAATACAATCAGGTCTGATTGCAGTATTCAGAGCTGGCTGATGCACACCGATGTGACGCCGCGATTGCGGAAGCCGAGCTTGGTGGCAGCGGCCTTGGACAGATCGATGATGCGCTTGCCGACAAACGGGCCGCGATCATTGATGGTCACTTCGATTTCTCGACCAGTACGCTGATCGGTAACTTTGACCTTGGTGCCGAAGGGCAGGGAGCGATGGGCAGCGGTCATGGCGTTTTCATTGAAGATTTCGCCTGATGCGGCGGTCTTTCCATTGAACCCAGGACCGTACCAGGAGGCGCCGCCACATTGGGCATAGGCTGCAGTGGAAACAGAGAACAGGACGGCAGCAAGGGCGGCGACGGATACGGCTTTTTTAATCAAGACAGGAACTCACGAAGTTGGTGTTGGCCGCTGCCTAATCCAGCCCGCAGGCCAGAATGTGCCCGAATTGGTCACAACTGGCCTCGATCATGGAACTGTTGCCCATGTGCCGCAGTGATTGCCGCCTTGATCGCGCCATAGTCAGCCCGGTCTCGCCAATATTGGAGAAACTGAATCCGTGATTGTTGGAATTCTCGGAACGAGATCGACCCGATTTTTTAAATCGAGGATTCATCTTGCGCGGTGTGCCCATGAAGCCACAGTTCCCACCCGACTGGCCGGGACAGGCCGGTTTTGCCGGGTTCCGTGAAAAATGGCCGGCTGTTTTGGCCGTGGATGGCTTTTTATGGCGCGATTGTGGCGCCCGTCGCGTCGCCCGAATTGTGCAGTTGCGATAACGTTTTGCCAATCACTTGGGTGTCACACTGCGCCTGCTTAGGACGCAGGCAATGAATTTAGACTGGACTCACCGTCTTCGGGTGTCGCGCAAAACAGCGCCGGCCACGATGGACGAGCATCATGCAATGAGAACAATTGGCCGGCTATTGGTGATTTCCATCACCACGCTGGTGGTTAGTTGTGTCGTAATGCTGACGACCGGACAGATGGTCAAAGGGATTTACGAACAGACGACCGCCGAGGCCGAGCACGTTCGCGCGGCCAATGGCATTGACCTGCTGGTCAGCCAGTTCGGTCCGCTCACCCCCGAGGGGGCCGAAACCATCGGTCGCATCGCCGGGCTGAAAAACGCCTATCTCTCGCAAACCGCGCCCACGGCGCCCGATCTGAGAATGATCCCCTTGCTGGGCGAACAGGCGGTGTCGGGCAGCTATCTGGTCTGGACTGAAAACTCCTTCGGCAACGACATGTTCAAGCTGTTTGCGCCGATCCGGTTGCCCACCGTATCGATCATGCTGCTGATCGTGATCGGCATGATGGTCTATGTACACCGGCTGGTCAGTGACATCGAGCGCCAGCGCCGCCTTGCGCATCGCCAGTCACGCACAGATGTGGTGACCGGACTGGATAACCGCCTAGCCTTTGAAACCGCCATTGGCAGGCTGAGCCAGGCCGGTACGCCCTTTGGCATTGTCATCATCGACCTTGACCTGTTCAAGGCGGTCAATGATGCGCTGGGCCACGCCGCGGGCGACATTGTGCTGCGCACCGTGGGACAGCGGCTCGAGGATCTGATGGGCCCCGGTGATCAACTGGCGCGGCTGGGGGGCGATGAATTTGTCATGGTGCGGGTCAACAAGCCTGACCCTGCGGGCCTGTCGATTCTGGCGCGCGAGTGCATTTTTGCCATCGAGCAGCCGATCGAACTGACCGGTGGACGCAACGTCAAGGTCGGCGCCAGCCTGGGCATTGTAGCAGCCGGCAGCGGCGACCTGCCGCCCTCAACCTTGCTCGGCGCAGCCGACACCGCGCTTTACCGCGCCAAGGCCCAGCCCGGCAGCGCTTTCCAGTTTGCCGGTGATTCCCCGGCCAGCGCCGATCACTGGCATCTGCGCTGCGCCTAGCCTCTGATCCTATCCAACAATCAGGCGATCAAGGCTCCAGTCACCGGCGCCAGTGGCGATCAGCACCAGCAGCGCGGCCGATAGAAGTGTTTCCGGCGCATAGAGCAGGTTTTCCAGTTTGTGGATGCCATGCCCCTTGGCATTCGGCAATGTCACGGTGGCAAAGGCAACCACGCTGATGCCGAGCAGGGCCAGCGCGCTCGGTACGCTCAACAGGCCGACTAACAGCGATGCGCCAGCCAGCATTTCGATGACCGAAAGCGGCCGCGCCAAGGCAGCGGGCACGCCTGCCGAGGTCAGCGTCTGCTGCATGCTGTGTGTCCGGTCGGGTTTGGTGAGCTTGAAATAGCCTGACAGGGCAAACATCAGCCCCACGACCAGCCGCAGCAGCAGCAATACCAAATCGGTCAGTGCGGGAATTTGTGTCAGCCAGATCAAAACGCGCTCCTCGTGCTGCAAACCAATGCCGCACCGGACGTGATCGTTCCTTGTGGCCTCAGTCAGGCGCGCTAGGCGCTCTTGGGGCGAGGTGTCAGGCCATGCAGGAACAACTGTTCGAGATAGCGCGCAGCGTCCTCGAACCGCCCCTCGCCATTGCGACCAGGCCCCAGCACCGCGCGCACCTGAACGTCGAAATCGGCATAGTGCTGCGTTGTCGCCCAGATCGAAAAGATCAGATGGTAGGGATCGGTGCGGGCCAGCTTGCCCTGATCCATCCAGCGCGACAGCAGCCGCGCCTTCTCATCGACCAGAGATTTGAGATCCACCTCGATCATTTCCACGATGCGGGGCGCGCCCTGCAGCATCTCATTGGCAAACAACCGGCTTTCGCGCGGATAGTCGCGCGCCATTTCCAGCTTGCGCCGGATATAGGAGCGGATTTCCGGGAACGGGTCGCCCGCGCCGTCCATCTCCTTGAGCGGCGCCAGCCAGGTTTCTAGCAGTGCCGCGATCAGGCGGCGGTGGATCTCTTCCTTGCGCGGGAAGTAATACAGCAGATTGGGTTTGCTCATCCCGGCAACCTCGGCGATCTGATCGATCGTGGCACCACGGAAGCCATGCATGGAAAACACCTCCAGCGCTGCCTCCAGAATGACATTCTGTTTTTCGCGCTGAATGCGCGTCAACGGCCGTGGTTTGGCATGGGGATGTGCCGCTGCCTTGGCGTCAGCCTTGTGCTGGCGCTTGGGCGCGGGGGTCGGATCGGCACTTTTCATTTTGGTCGGCGGCATTTTTCGCCTTGCGAGAAAGTTTTGGAGTGCTAAGTTTTTTCCAACTGGTCAAAATTCAGAGCATTGCGCTCTCGCGTCAAGTGCCAATCGTGACCGGGCCGAATTTATGGGGAGCGATACAGCCGTGTCCAATTCTAACGCCGTGGCGCCAAATGATCTGAGCGCCTTCTGGATGCCGTTCACATCTAACCGACAGTTCAAGCAGTCCCCGCGCATGTTGGTCGGGGCCAAGGACATGCACTACACCACCTCCGATGGCCGTCAGGTACTTGATGGTACCGCCGGTCTTTGGTGCGTCAATGCTGGCCATGCCCGCCCCAAGATTGTCGAGGCCATCGCCAAGCAGGCCGCCGAGCTTGATTACGCACCCGCCTTCCAGATGGGTCACCCCAAGGCATTCGAGCTGGCCAATCGTATTGTCGATATCGCCCCCGAAGGGCTCGACCACGTGCTGTTCACCAATTCGGGCTCCGAGTCGGTGGAAACCGCGCTCAAGGTTGCCCTGGCCTATCACCGGGTCAAAGGCGAGGGCGCCCGTTCCCGTCTGATCGGTCGCGAACGCGCTTATCACGGCGTCAATTTCGGCGGTATTTCGGTCGGTGGCATTGTCACCAACCGCAAGATGTTCGGCAGCCTGCTGGGTGGCGTCGATCACATGCCCCACACCCACAACCTGGCCAAGAACGCCTATTCCAAGGGCGTGCCCGAATATGGCACCGAGTTGGCCGATGAGCTCGAGCGCATCGTCACATTGCATGATGCCTCCACCATTGCGGCTGTCATCGTTGAGCCTGTGGCCGGCTCCACCGGCGTGCTCATTCCACCCATGGGCTATCTCAAGCGCCTGCGCGAAATCACCAAGAAGCACGGCATCCTGCTGATCTTTGATGAGGTCATCACCGGCTTTGGTCGCCTGGGCACCCCGTTTGGCGCCGACTATTATGGCGTCACGCCCGACATCATGGTCACTGCCAAGGGCCTGACCAACGGCATCATCCCCATGGGCGCGGTGCTGGTCTCCGCCGAAATCCATGACACGTTCATGCAGGGCCCCGAGCACATGATCGAGTTCTTCCACGGCTACACCTATTCGGGCAATCCGATGGCTTCGGCCGCCGGTCTGGCCACGCTGGAAACCTACAAGGAAGAGGGGCTTCTCACCCGTGGCGCCGAGATGGCGCCGATCTTCCAGGATGCGCTGCACTCGCTCAAGGGCGAGCCGCATGTCATCGACATTCGCAATATCGGTCTGGTCGGCGCCGTTGAGCTTGACCCCATTGCCGGTGCGCCCACCAAGCGCGCCTTCTCGGCCTTCCTCAAATGCTATGAGGACGGCGTTCTGGTCCGCACCACGGGTGACATCATTGCGATGAGCCCGCCGCTGATCATTTCCGAAAGCCAGATCGGTGAACTGATCGACGGCGTACGGACAGCCCTGCGGAGCATCGACTGATGAACATTATTGAAAACGCCGTCGCCGGCAAACGCTACGTCTCGACCGGTCGCCGTGTGCCGGTCTTCAACCCCGCCACCGGCGAAGTTTCCGCCGAGCTGCCGCTCTCGACCATGAGCGAACTCAACGACGCCGTGGCCAATGCCAAGGCCGCGCAGGTCGCCTGGGGCAATACTCCGCCCATGAAGCGCGCCCGCGTCATGTTCAAGTTCAAGGCGCTGCTTGATCAATATGCCGACGACATGGCCCGCGAAATCTCGCGCGAGCATGGCAAGGTGCATGACGATGCGCTGGGCGAAGTGGCCCGCGGCATTGATTGCGTCGATTTTGCCTGCGGTATCCCGCAACTGCTCAAGGGTGAGTTTTCCCGTAATGTGGGGCCCTCGATCGACAGCTATTCCGATCGCCAGCCGCTGGGTGTTGTTGCCGGTGTGACGCCCTTCAACTTCCCGGCCATGGTGCCGATGTGGATGTATCCGGCCGCCATCGCCTGCGGCAATGCCTTCATCCTCAAACCTTCCGAACGCGATCCGTCCGCCTCCATGCTGGCCTGGAACCTGTTCATGGAAGCGGGGCTGCCCGAAGGCATTCTCAATGTCGTCCATGGCGACAAGGAAATGGTCGACGGCATTCTCGACCACCCCGATATCAAGGCTGTCAGCTTTGTCGGCTCCACCCCGATTGCCGAATATGTCTATCAGCGCGGCGTCAAGGCCGGTAAGCGCGTCCAGGCTCTGGGCGGCGCCAAGAACCACATGGTGATCCTGCCCGATGCCGACCTCGATCAGGTCGCCGATGCCCTGATGGGGGCCGGCTATGGCTCGGCCGGCGAACGCTGCATGGCCATTTCGGTGGCTGTGCCGGTGGGCAAGGAAACCGCTGATGCGCTGGTCGCCAAGCTCAAGCCACGCGTGGAAAGCCTCAAGATCGGCCCGGCCACCGACAAGGACGCCGAAATGGGTCCGGTGGTCACCAAGATGCATCGCGACAAGATCGTCGGCTATATCGATTCCGGCGTCGAACAGGGCGCAGACCTCGTCGTTGACGGTCGCGGCTTCAGCCTGCAGGGCTATGAAAACGGCTACTATGTCGGCGGCACGCTGTTCGACAATGTCACCGCCGACATGACCATCTACAAGGAAGAGATCTTTGGTCCCGTCCTCTCGGTGGTCCGCGCCAATGACTATGCCGAAGCCGTCAAGCTCATCAATGAGCACGAATACGGCAATGGCACCGCCATCTTCACCCGCGACGGCGACGCCGCCCGCGAGTTCGCCGACAAGATCGAAGTGGGCATGGTGGGCATCAACGTCCCCATTCCCGTGCCCGTGGCCTACCATTCCTTTGGTGGCTGGAAGCGCAGCCTGTTTGGCGATCATTCCATCTACGGACCAGAAGGCGTGCACTTCTATACCCGCCTCAAGACCGTCACCACCCGCTGGCCCGCCGGCATCAAGGGCGGTGCCGAATTCAGCTTCCCCAGCGTCAAATAGGAGTGCGCCATGTCGGCCCCAGGAGAAAACCTTCGCATCAATGGCGTCCGCCTCTGGGACAGCCTGATGGAAATGGCCAAGATTGGCCCCGGCATCGCCGGGGGCAATAACCGCCAGACCCTGACGGACGAAGACAGCGAAGGCCGTCACCTGTTCAAGCGCTGGTGCGACGAGGCCGGCCTGACCATGGGCGTGGACCAGATGGGGTCCATGTTCATGACCCGTCCGGGTACCGATCCCGATGCGCTGCCGGTCTATGTCGGCAGCCATCTCGATACCCAGCCCACCGGCGGCAAATATGATGGGGTGCTCGGTGTTCTGGCCGCGCTCGAAATCGTTCGCTCGATGAATGATCTGGGCATCAAGACCAAACACCCCATCGTGGTCACCAACTGGGCCAATGAGGAGGGCGCCCGCTTCGCCCCCGCCATGATGGCCTCGGGGGTGTTCGCCGGCGTGCACAGCCAGGAATACGCCTATGGCCGCACCGATCAGGAAGGCCTGAGCTATGGCGATGAGCTGGTCCGTATCGGTTGGCGTGGCGACGAGGAAGTCGGCGCCCGCAAGATGCACGCCTATCTCGAATACCACATTGAGCAGGGCCCCATTCTCGAAGCCGAGAACAAGAAAATTGGCGTGGTTACCCACGGCCAGGGCCTGTGGTGGCTCGAATTCACCCTGACCGGCAAGGAAGCCCATACGGGCTCCACGCCTATGGCCATGCGCGTCAATGCCGGTCTGGCCATGGCCCGTATCCTCGAAATGGTCCAGGCCGTCGCCATGGATCATCAGCCAGGCGCTGTGGGTGGCGTGGGTCAGATGAAGTTCTCGCCCAATTCGCGCAATGTGCTGCCTGGCACGGTGGTTTTCACCGTCGATATCCGCAGCCCAGATCTCGACAAGCTCACCAATATGCGTGAGCAGATCGAAACCCAGGCCGCACAGATCGCCGATGCCCTGGGCGTTGGCTGTTCGGTCGAGGCGGTGGGCCATTTCGACCCCGTCGAATTTGACTCCACCCTGGTCAGCCGCGTCCGCTCGGCCGCCGAAAAGCTCGGCTACAGCCATATGGACATCATCTCGGGGGCTGGCCACGACGCCTGCTGGGCCAACAAGGTTGCTCCCTCCACCATGGTGATGTGCCCCTGCGTTGGCGGGCTCAGCCACAACGAGGCCGAAGACATCTCCCAGGAATGGGCCACCGCCGGCGCCGACGTGCTGTTCCACGCCGTGGTCGAAACCGCGGAGATCGTTGAGTGATGGTGACGGGCGAGGAAAGAGCTGATCTTACCTCGCCCCTTCGGGGAGAGGTCGCCGCGCAGCGGCGGGAGAGGGGCGCAAAACCCTCCCGGCCTGCTATATCCCGAGCACGATCACTGCGCAGAAACCAGACCGAAGCCGAGCATCGCCTCTGGCAAATGCTGCGCAATCGGCAAATCGACAACCACAAATTCGTGCGCCAGCATCCTATCGGACCCTATGTCGCCGACTTTGCCTGTCGGCAGGCCATGCTGCTCATTGAACTCGATGGCGGCCAGCATGCTGACAGCAATCAGGACGCAGCACGTACCCATTATTTGAACGACCATGGCTATGGCGTTCTACGCTTCTGGAACAACGAACTGTTGGGCAATCGGGACGGTTGCTGGCACGCGATTGTTTCGGTCCTGAACGGCAACCCCTCACCCGACCTCCGCTACGCTCCGGCCACCCTCTCCCCAGAGGGGCGAGGGCAGGTGGAGTGCGCCCCCAATATTCAAGGGACACAACCATGAGCAGCAAAGTCATCAAGAACGGCACCGTCGTGACCGCGGACCTGACCTACAAGGCCGACGTCAAGATCGAGGGCGATGTCATTGTCGAAATCGGGCCCAATCTGAGCGGCGATGAAACACTCGATGCCACCGGCTGCTACATCATGCCCGGCGGCATTGACCCCCACACCCATCTCGAAATGCCCTTCATGGGCACCTATTCGGCCGATGATTTTGAATCCGGTACCCGCGCGGGTCTGGCAGGCGGCACCACCATGGTGGTTGATTTTTGCCTGCCCAGCCCCGGCCAGAGCCTGCTCGAAGCGCTGCAGATGTGGGACAACAAGTCCGGCAAGGCGTCTGCGGACTATTCCTTCCACATGGCCATCACCTGGTGGGACGAGCAGGTCTGGCGCGAAATGGACGACGTCGTCAAACGCGGCATCACCAGCTTCAAGCACTTCCTGGCCTATAAGGGGGCGCTGATGGTCAATGACGACGAGCTGTTTGCCTCGTTTGGCCGCTGCGCCGAGCTGGGCGCACTGCCACTGGTGCATGCCGAAAACGGCGATGTCGTTGCGGCGATGACGGCAAAACTGCTTGCCGAGGGCAATAACGGCCCCGAAGCGCACGCCTATTCGCGCCCGCCCGAAGTTGAGGGCGAAGCCACCAACCGCGCCATCATGATTGCCGATATGGCGGGCGTGCCGCTTTATGTGGTGCATGTCTCGAGCGAACAGGCACATGAAGCCATCCGCCGCGCCCGCCAGAAGGGCATGCGCGTTTATGGCGAGCCGCTGGTGCAGCATCTCACGCTTGACGATAGCGAATACGCCAATCCCGATTGGGATCACGCGGCGCGCCGGGTGATGTCACCACCTTTCCGCAACAAGATGCATCAGGATTCGCTGTGGGCCGGCCTGCAGTCGGGCTCGCTCTCTGTGGTCGCCACCGATCACTGTGCCTTTACAACCGAACAGAAGCGCAACGGCATTGGCGATTTTTCCAAGATCCCCAACGGCACCGGTGGCCTCGAAGATCGCCTGGCCGTGTTGTGGAGCCGCGGCGTCAATACCGGCCGGCTGACCATGAACGAATTCGTCGCCGTTACCTCGACCAACATCGCCAAGATACTCAACCTCTACCCCAAAAAGGGTGCGGTACTGGTCGGCGCTGATGCCGATCTGATCGTCTGGGATCCCGCCCGCAAGAAGACCGTCTCGGCCGCGACCCAGCAGTCGGCGATCGACTACAATGTGTTCGAAGGCTTCGAATTGACTGGCCTGCCGCGGTTCGTGCTGACCCGTGGCAAGGTCGCGGTAATCGAAAACGAGATGCATCACGAGCCCGGTCACGGCAAATTTGTTGGTCGCGAGGCCAAGAACCCTGTGAACCGCGCGCTCAGCCAGTGGAAAGAGCTCGTCGCACCGCGCAAGGTAGAGCGGTCGGGTATTCCGGCTTCGGGGGTTTGATGGCGTCGGCTGCAGGACAGATAACCATAGCAGCCGCCATCATTCTGGGGGCTGACCAGCGCATGCTGGTCGTGCGCAAGCACGGCAGTGCCCTGTTCCAGCAGCCGGGCGGCAAGATCGACGCCGGCGAAACGCCAGAAATGGCGCTCCGGCGCGAGATTGCCGAAGAAATAGCCATAACGCTTGCCCCTTCGGCAGTGGTGGCGCTGGGGACCTACTCAGCGCCCGCGGCCAACGAGCCGGGCATGCAGGTTCTGGCTCATATCTTTTCAGCCAGGACAACCGAGACGCCCAGGGCGGCCGCCGAAATCGCCGAATTGGCCTGGCTTGACCTCGATCATCCCGAACGCATGCCTCTCGCGCCGCTCTTGCAGCGCCACATCGTCCCGCTGGCGCGCCAAATCGCCGGATTGAGCGAGCTTGCCTCATGATCTGTTCGGGTAACATGCATCTGGCACGAGACATGCGAGACTTGGCACAAGACATGCAAGGGCAATACCAGACAGCCCTGACGACGCAGCACGACGTGCAGACCTGCACCGATAGACAAGTCACCCCGCGGCAACAGCGGCCCGATACGGCAACGCTATCGGTCAAGAACAAACGAGCGCAGATATGAACAAGCCCATCGTCGTTTCGGCCAAAAATCTCGGCCTGACCTTTCCGACCGGTGACGGAGACGTCATCGCGCTCAGCGACGTCAATCTCGATATTGCCAAGGGCGAGTTCGTCTCCTTTATCGGCCCATCGGGCTGCGGCAAGACCACGTTCTTGCGTACCATTGCCGATCTCGAACAGCCCACATCGGGGACGCTGACCATTAATGGTCTGACCCCTGCAGAGGCGCGGCAGAACCGCGCCTATGGCTATGTGTTTCAGGCGCCAGCGCTCTATCCCTGGCGCACCATCGCCAAGAACATTGCCCTGCCTCTCGAAATCATGGGCCACTCGGCAGCCCAGCAGTCGGAGCGCATCGCCCGCACCATGGAACTGGTGAACCTGGCCGGCTTTGAACAGAAATACCCCTGGCAGCTCTCCGGTGGCATGCAGCAGCGCGCCTCGATAGCCCGCGCCCTGGCCTTTGACGCCGATCTGCTGCTGATGGACGAGCCCTTTGGCGCGCTGGACGAAATCGTCCGCGACCACCTCAATTCCGAGCTGCTCAAATTGTGGGCGCGCACGCAGAAAACCATCTGCTTTGTCACCCACTCCATTCCCGAGGCCGTGTATCTGTCGACCAAGATCGTGGTCATGTCCCCGCGCCCCGGTCGGGTGATCGACGTGATCGACAGCCCGCTGCCGCACGAGCGTCCGCTCGACATTCGCGAAACGCCAGAATTTCTCGCCATTGCCCATCGGGTGCGCGAAGGCCTGCGCGCCGGCCACTCCTATGAGGAATAGCGCGTGACCCGGCTCATGAACGGTAAAACCCTGCCCATCCTGATCGTGCTGGCGGCCATATTGGTCATCTGGTACGCCGCCGCCATTCCCATGAATGCCCCCTGGCAGGAGCGGCTTAATGAGCGCGCGGGGCTGGAAACGTCGTTCATCGAATTTGTCGGCCAGACCTGGAGCCAGGCCAAGCCACTGCTGCCGGTGCCCAATCAGGTGTTTGGTGAAATCTGGAACGCCACCATCGGCACCGATATCACCTCAAAGCGTTCGCTGGCCTATCACGCCTCCATCACGCTGTCCTCGACCCTGCTCGGCTTTGCGCTGGGCACGCTGCTGGGCGTCGGGCTGGCGGTGGTCATCGTACACAATGACGCCTCGGAACGCTCGCTCATGCCCTGGATCATTGCCAGCCAGACCGTGCCAATCCTGGCAGTTGCCCCCATGGTGGTGGTCGGGCTGGGCGCCATCGGGGTCACCGGTCTGGTGCCCAAGGCGCTGATCTCGATGTATCTCAGTTTTTTCCCGGTCGTGGTGGGCATGGTCAAGGGCCTGCGCACCCCAGAGGGTATCCAGCTCGACCTGATGCGCACCTATAATGCGACTGCCTGGCAGGTTTTTTCCAAGCTGCGCTGGCCCGCTTCGGTGCCCTTTCTGTTTGCCTCCATGAAGGTGGGTATCGCCATCTCCCTGATCGGCGCGGTGGTTGGCGAACTCTCCAACAATGCCGGTGGCGGGCTGGGTGTGCGTCTGCTCACCGGCTCTTATAACGGCCAGACCATCCAGATGTGGGCGGCGCTGTTTATTGCCGCAGCACTGGCCGCTGTTCTGGTCATTGCCGTGGGCAGTGCCGAACGGGTCGCCAACCGCGCCATGGGGGCCCAGACATGAGCCGGCTACAAACTCTTCTCGCCATGATTTCGGGTCTGGTCAGCGTCGCAACATTGCTGCTGGCTGTCCTAGACGGCGCCGCACCCGTGCTGTTCCTGGCCTTTGCCGCCGCAGGTGCGCTGACCCTGATCCGCTTCCGCCTGCCCCTCCCCTTCTGGGTTGATGCGTTGCTGGCCTTGCTGGGGGCGATTGCCCTGCTGGCGACCTTGCCGGTCTATGAGACAGCGCCCGCCTTCTTCTGGCTTGGTCTGCTCGGTTTTTGGGGCTTTGCCTGGCTGTCTGCCGAACGGCTGTCGCAGGCCATTCGCCTCGGCGAAATGCCTGAAACCGGCTTTGGTCTGCTGATCCCCATCGTGTTTGGACTGGCGCTGCTGTTTGTCTGGGAAGTCGTCACCCGTGGCGCCAATGTGCCCCAGGTGCTGCTGCCCGCGCCCAGCCAGATCTGGGCTCGCCTGATCGATTCGGTGCCCACCCTGATCGCCGACTTCCAGCAGACCTTCATGAAGTCGGTGCTGGCCGGCTATGCCATGGGCTGTGGTGCCGGTTTTGTGGTGGCCATTCTGGTCGACCGCTCGCCCTTCCTCAAACGCGGCCTGCTGCCGATCGGCAATTTCGTCTCGGCCCTGCCCATTATCGGCATCGCCCCGATCATGGTGATGTGGTTCGGCTTTGACTGGCCATCCAAGGCAGCGGTGGTTGTCGCGATGACCTTCTTCCCCATGCTGGTCAATACGGTCGCCGGGCTGAGTCAGGCCTCCGAGATCGAGCGCGACCTGATGCGCACCTATGCGGCCAGTTACTGGCAGACACTCTTCAAGTTACGGCTGCCCGCAGCGGCGCCATTCATATTCAACGCGCTCAAGATCAATTCCACACTGGCCTTGATCGGCGCGATTGTCGCGGAGTTCTTCGGGACGCCCATCGTGGGAATGGGTTTCCGAATTTCAACCGAAGTCGGTAGGCTCAATATCGACTTGGTTTGGGCAGAAATCGCCGTGGCGGCGGTGGCTGGTTCTGCCTTTTACGGGGTGATCGCTCTCATCGAGAGAGCTGTCACTTTCTGGCATCCGTCTGTCCGTGGTGGACGGGCGTAACAGTGTAAGGGAACGCACTATGAAGAAACTTCTATTGGGACTGACCGCCAGCGCACTTTTGCTGACAGCAGCATCCGCGCAGGCCGCCGATCAGCTCACCTTGCAGCTGAAATGGGTCACTCAGGCACAGTTCGCTGGCTATATCGTAGCCAAGGAAAAGGGCTTTTACAGCGATGCTGATCTGGACATCACCATCGCACCCGGCGGCCCCAACGTGGCCCCCGAACAGGTGATTGCCGGCGGTGGCGCTGACATCATCGTCGACTGGATGGGCGGCGCCTTGGCTGCCCGTGAAAAGGGTGTGGCTCTGGTCAATATTGCCCAGCCGTTCAAGCGTTCGGGCCTGATGATGATCTGCCCCACCGAAACCGGCATCACCTCCGAAGCCGATTTCCCCGGTCACACGCTCGGTGTGTGGTTCTTCGGCAATGAATATCCATTCTTTGCCTGGATGAACAAGCTGGGCCTGGACACGGCCGAAGGTGGCGATGTCACCGTGCTGCAGCAGAGCTTTGACATCCAACCCATGATCCAGGGCCAGGCCGACTGCATCTCGGTCATGACCTACAACGAATATGGTCAGGCGCTCGATGCCGGCTATGGCCCCGACAATCTGACCATCTTCAACTACACCGATATGGGCAATGACCTGCTCGAAGACGGTCTTTATGTCATGGAAGACACGCTCGAAGATCCAGCCAAGGTCGACGCCTATACCCGCTTCGTCAAAGCTTCGATGATGGGCTGGGAATACGCGCTGGAGAACCCTGAAGAAGCCGCCCAGATCGTTGTTGACAGCGATGACACCGGCGGTGCCGAACTGGCGCACCAGCTCTACATGGTTGGCGAAGTGTCCAAGCTGGTCGACGCTACCGATCCAGCACTGGACATGGCCACCTATGAGCGCACGGTCAAGGCGCTGCTCGATCAGTCGATCATCACGGCCGAGCCAGAAGGCGGCTTTACCACTGTCGTCACCGACGGCCTGTAACCGACTGTAATAAAAGAAAAATCATGCAGGGCGGGGAGCAATCCCCGCCCTTTTTGCATGCCATGTTCTGAACATATCTTGGGCACGCTTGGAACGAATTCGGCTCACGTTCTGTTGATGGGACACCTGCGTCAACAAACAAGGCAATCACAATGAACTCGATCATTTATCTCGTCGGTCTCGTCGTCGTCGTCATGGCAATCCTGTCGTTCATCGGTCTCGCCTGAGCCTTTTTCAGGCCAGTGCAACCACCACTTTTTCAGGAGCTGCCACAATGAGCATTGATGCGCCCGCGGGCGTCGCCGTTATCGAATCCACCACTTCCGAGCGCGACCAGTCCAGCTATGTCGATTGGCCCGCTATCATTGCCGGCATCGTGCTGGCTTCGGCCATCAGCCTGGTGCTGATCAGCTTCGGCTCGGCTGTTGGTCTGAACTTCCTCGACTTTGGTTATGGCACCGGTGCCAACCCGCTGTTTGTCGGCATTGTTGCTGCCAGCTGGTTCCTCTGGGTTCAGATCTCCAGCTTCATGGCTGGCGGTTATCTGACCGGCCGTCTGCGCCGTCGTCACTTTGATGCCAATGAAGACGAAAGCGATGTGCGCGATGGCGCCCATGGTCTTCTGGTCTGGGCCGGTGCAGCTGTTCTGGGCACAATTATCGCCGTTGGCGGTATTGGCGCTGCAGCCTCCACCGTCGGCAATGTTGCGGCAACAGCAACCACTGCTGCTTCCAATGTCGCCGAAGGCACCGCTGACGCGGTCGACCCCAATGCCTACTTCATCGACACCATGTTCCGCTCCAGCCAGCCGGTTGAAGCTGATCAGGCCCGTGCCGAAGCTGGCCGCATCTTCACGCAGGCCGCTCTGAATGATGGCACGGTTGCCGATGCTGACCGCACCTATCTGGCCAATGTCGTGGCAGCCAACACCCGCATTGCCCCGGAAGAGGCTCAGGCGCGTGTCGATCAGGCCATCGCCAATGTTGAAGCGGCTCGCCAGGATGCCGTAGAAGCCGCCCGCATTGCCCGCAACACCACCATCATCGGTGCATTCCTGCTGGCTGCATCGCTGCTGATCTCGGCCATTGGTGCCTTCTGGGCTGCCCAGAAGGGTGGCAACCACCGCGACAATAACAGCGTCTTCGCTGACGTGTTCCGCCGCTTCTAAGGAAAGGAAATCAGATGTTTCGAGGTCTTGGACTCTGGCTGCTCGGCGTGCCGATCTGGCTGATCATCATCATCGTCTTCTTCATCTAGAAGACCCAATAAAAAGGCGGGGCCAAAACCCCGCCTTTTGCCTGTCAGTTGAACACCCGTTTGGGGCGGAACTGGCCAAATTCGACCCAGCCGGTCGCCAGCACCTCGCCCTTGAAACTGGCCCAGCATTCATCCAGCGTAACCGGCGCACCGGCGCCGGTCAGCAGCACATTATTGCCGTGCCGCACCGAATTTGCCTGCAACGCGTCCAGGCGCACTTCGGGCAGATCGCCAAAGCCTGACCAGACCGGCTTGAGCAGGCCATCACGGGCCTCCCCTTCGAGCGCTTCAAGCTGCTCAATGGTGACGGCGTCTGCATCGGTGAACGGTCCCACAGCGGCGCGATGCAGCATGCTGACATGGCCACGCGTGCCCAGTACCTCGGCGATATCGCGCGCCAGCGAGCGCACATAAGTGCCCTTGCCGCAGCTCACCTCAAGAATGCTCTGCGTGCTGTCATGCTCGATCAGCCGTATCGCATCGACATCGATTTCGCGCGGTGGCAGATCGACCTGTTCACCGGCGCGGGCCAGATCATAGGCGCGTTCGCCATCGATCTTGAGCGCCGAAAAGATCGGCGGGCGCTGCATGATCGTCCCGGTAAATTGCGGTAGCACGGCTTCGAGCGCATCCCGGTCGGGACGCACTTCGGAAGTGGCGATCACGCTGCCTTCAGTGTCATCGGTGGTGGTGGCGCTGCCCCAGGCAATCGCAAAGCGATACACCTTGGTGCCATCCTGCACCTGCGGCACGGCCTTGGTCGCTTCGCCCAGTGCAATGGGCAGAATGCCCGTTGCCAGCGGATCAAGCGTGCCGGCATGACCCGCCTTGGCTGCACTGAACAGCCAGCGCACCTTGCCCACCGCCTGGGTGGAGGTCATGTCATAGGGCTTGTTGAGAACCACCCAGCCGGAGATCGCGCGTTTGACGCGTTTGGGGGCGCTCAATCGGTCTCGCCATCATCTTCATCGAGGTCGCGCTGCACCTTCTCCGAGCGCAGCAGCGCATCGATGCGGCTGGCTTCCTCGAAGGTGTCATCGACATGAAACCGCACTTCAGGCGCGAACTTCATGTTGATCTGTGGCGCCACGCGGCCGCGCACAAACTTGCGATGACGGTTCAGCGCCGCCACGATTTCTTCGGCGTGCTGGCCGCCCAGCGGCATGATATAGGCGTTGGCCAGCTTGAGATCGGGGCTCATGCGGACCTCGGGCACGGTGATCACCGCGCCGCGCAGGGCGTCATCCTCGACGTCGCCACGGGCAAACATGGCAGCCAGGGCGTGGCGGACCAGTTCGCCCACGCGCAGCGAACGCTGGGTCGGGCCATTAGCTTTGTTGTCTTTGCTCATTGCGGCCAATTATGCCCTCGCCGCGCTCCCGTCAATCCGCCAGCGCCAGTGCCGCCCCCGATTTAAGCTGTTCGGCCCGCGTCTGGAGCACATTGGCTTCCACTGGCCAGGTCTTGGGGTCGGACGGATCGAACGCCCGGCCGCGCCATTCCTGATAAACAATGGCCGAGCCTTTTGCCGTCTTGTGAAAGCTCATCACCATCACTTCGCCCTGACCGGCATAGCTCTTCAAATTGTCGAGATAGGCGCCACACACAAAGCCCAGCGGCGCCAGCGCATCGCCGTCATCCTCGCCAAACTTGAAAAAGCCCGTCAGCTCGGGCTTGCAGCTCTGGCTGTACCCGTACATTACCGCGCTGCGATAATCGTCGAGCGGGCGATCGGCCTGCAGCGTAATGCGCGCGCCATAAAGCGTGCGCCAGTCGGCTTCGCTCTCGCCCTTGGGGTAGATTTCCAGCAGCGCCTGACTGGCATCCGCCCGATAGCTGGCCACCACCTGATCAATCACATTGCCGCTCAGCCGCTCCGCGGGCGACAGCCAGTCGGGCAGGGGCAGGGTCAGATCGTGCTCGACCGCACCAAGCAGCAGCGCATTGCCGTCCTGCACGATCGGGGACTCGGTAAGCTCCTGCGCCCCCGCACCGGCCACCAACAGGCCGCTTACCACAACCGCGCGGGCAATCCGCGCCAGCGTTACAGACGATACCATTGGGGGTCTCCTCACCTGACAATACGCACGCGACCGCAGCGTCTATCCTCCAGACGGGGCGGTCACTCTCGGTTTTGGCGGGAAACGACAGCGCTGGCAAGCGCCAACGCAATCGATTGCAATCACGGTTATCGGCGCAGCGACCGCTAGCTCAGCGTGCCGCGACCACCTTCGGGCAACACGCGATGCGGCGGCTGATGGCCATCCATGAAGGCGCGAATATTGACGATGACCGTTTCACCCATCTCCACCCGGGCTTCCAGCGTTGCCGAGGCCATGTGGGCGGTGAGCACCACCTTGTTCTGCTCGGCCAGCGCCAGCAGGCGCGGATTGATACCGTTCTTGTTCTCGAACACATCGAGCGCGGCACCGCTGAGATGGCCGGATTCGATCTCGGCCACCAGCGCGGTCTCATCAATCAGTTCGGGCCGGCTGACATTGACCACGAAGCTGCCAGGCTTCATCCCCGCCAGCCGTTTGGCCGAGAGCAGATGGAAGGTTTCGCGCGTATGGGGCGTGTGCAGCGAGACTATGTCGACCGCCGCAATCATGCTGTCCAGATCGTGCCAGTAGGTGGCCTCGAGCGGGTCTTCGATCGCTGGTGGCCGGCGATTGCGTGAATAGTAGTGAATGTTGAGCCCAAACGCCTTGGCGCGTTGCGCCACGGCGGTGCCAATGCGGCCCATGCCGACAATGCCCAGCGCCTTGCCCCGTAGCCGATGCCCCAGCATCGAGGTCGGCGACCAGCCGGCCCACACTCCGTCACGCACCAGCATCTGCGTGCCTTCCACCAGCCGACGGGGCAGCGCCAGCATCAGCACCATGGCCATATCGGCGGTGTCTTCGGTCAGAACCGATGGGGTGTTGGTCACGGTCAGCCCGGCAGCCCAGGCCGCCTCGACATCGATATTGTCGATGCCATTGCCGAACTGGGCGATCAGCCGCACGCTCTGGGGCAGGCGGGCAATCAACGCCGCATCAATGGTATCGGTGATCGAACAGACCAGCACATCCTTGCCCTCAAGCCCGGCGATGATGTCATCGCTGGTCAGGGTGATGTCGCCATCATTAATGTCTGTTTCGAACAGGGTCGCCATGCGGGACTCTATGCTCTCGGGCAGAC
The DNA here is from genome assembly GCF_018334155.1 of Devosia litorisediminis. Taxonomy (NCBI): domain Bacteria; kingdom Pseudomonadati; phylum Pseudomonadota; class Alphaproteobacteria; order Hyphomicrobiales; family Devosiaceae; genus Devosia; species Devosia litorisediminis. The sequence continues at coordinate 124,710 of NZ_JAGXTP010000004.1, forward strand.
GTCGAGTCACCAGAATTTTGGGTTTCTGACTGGCCATGAGGTTCCGGTTTGCGGGCGCGAGGTGTGGAAAACGCCACCCTTCAGCGACCATTAAGGATCATGGGCTAGTGATAAGGTAATTCCTTTTCATCTGCAAAGCCATGTTTGACCAGCCCCTACATGGCGGCCTTGTCCGCCATTTCAAGCTCTCTGTCCGCACCATCGTCTGGCTGCTGCTGGCACTGCTGACTCTGGTGCCCCCTGCCCTGGCGCAGTCGGGCAATCCCAGCGGCCTGCCCTTGCCGCGCTTTGCCAGCACGCGCTCGGACCCGATCAATGTCCGCGTCGGCCCCGGCACCAAATATGAGGTCTCCTGGACCTATCTCAAATCGGTCATTCCGGTTGAAATCATCCAGGAATTCGATACCTGGCGCAAAATCCGCGATGTCGATGGCGCCGAAGGCTGGGTGCATCAGAACCTGCTGCAGGGCACACGCGCCGGCTATGCTGCGCCGCTCATGGCCAATGGCGAGGTCGTGCTGCGCGCCGATCAGTCCGATTCGGCCACCACGCGGGCGCGGCTGGGTCCGGGGTTCAAGGTGATCATCAAGCAGTGTGACGGCGTCTGGTGCGATGTCACCGCGACCTCCCAGGACGCCAGCAAGCGTTCCACCAGCTATTCGGGCTATGTGCGTCAGGAAGAGCTCTGGGGCGTCTATCCCGACGAGCAATTCGACTAGTCCAGCTCGGCCAGCGCATTGGCGCTTTGCCGGGCCACGCGCAGGGCGTTGTCCTGCTTGGGGCAGCTGGCACACAGCCTTGTCGGGTCGATCAGATAATCCAGGCAACAGCCCTTGCGCTTGACGATCAGCAACGCGCGTCCATCGGGCGCGCGCACTGTTTCCAGCTGACCCTGACTACTCAATCCCAACGCCGCCATCCAGGCCTCGCTATAGGCCACGACCGTATCGACTGACAGTGTGGGTTGGCGGCTACGCAGCCACACCATCAGGCTGAGCATACGGTCAGCCAGCAGGCGTTGCGCGGGCAGGTGGCGCAGCTTGGCCACGGCATTCACCTCTTGGTGCAAGCGCGCGCTCATCACCTTGAGCTGGCCGCTGGCACGCTCGATCCGTGCTGCCACATCACCCTGACTCTGGGCGCCCGGTACCAGCCGGTAGCCATCGACATAAATGCCGCGCCGCTGCTGGCTCAGACTGTCCAGATCGGGCAGGGCATTGTGAATATGGGTGCCGATCACCGCCAGATAGGCCGGCTGCCAGATCAGATTGGTCCATAGTCGCACGGCCCAGAAGGCGGGGCCCGCGGCTGGATAGGTCGTGGCCAGCGCCTGATATAGCTGTGCCATGAAATCGGCATTGTCGCCGCCCGGCCGATACCAGCCAGGGCGCGCCGCGCCGGGTTCGCCCTTCATGAAACCCGTCACCTGCGCCGCCGTCGTGATCAGACGCGTCGTGGCACTATCGGCATCATCTTGGGCAAACAGAAAGGAGCGGGCCATGGGCCCAGCTTCTAGCGCCCCGGGGCAAAAGAAAAAAGGCCGCCAATGTCACAGGCAGCGGCCTCTGGGGCTTACAGCGCTGCATTGGCCGCGGCAATGGTGGCGCGCACTGCCTCGGTGTCGGTCACGGTAATCTCGTATTCGCGCTCAATGGCAGTGCCGCCCATGCCCACATGCGGGTTGCGGAATGCCATGGCGCTCTTGAGCGTCTTGGGCGCGGCGAAGTGCATTTCATCCACGCCGGTATCGCGGCGCACCTGGGCAATATTGTTCGCATCAAGCTCACCACAGGCCATGATGACAATCCGGCCATCGGCAATTGCCATGACGTCCTTTAGGATTGCGCTGCCCTCGACAGCCGTGTCGCGCTGTCCGCTGGTGAGCACGCGATCAACGCCACAGCGGATCAGGGCCTCGAGCGCCACGCGATAGTCGCGGGTCATGTCAAAGGCGCGGTGGCAGGTGACCTTCATGGGGCGGGCAGCCTCGACCAGTGCCTTGGTGCGCGTCTCGTCAATGCTGCCATCGGCTGTCAGGCAACCAATCACCACACCGGCGACATCGCCCATATCGCGGATCGCCTTGATGTCGGCGAGCATCGCGTTGAACTCGACCTCGGAATAGAGAAAGTCGCCGCCGCGCGGGCGGATGATGACGTGGAACGGGATCGTGCCCACACGCACAGCTTCGCGGATAACGCCCAGACTGGGCGTCAGGCCGCCTTCGAACAGGCTGGCGCACAATTCTGCCCGGTCGGCGCCCCCATTTTGCGCGGCAATCAGCCCGTCAGTGCCTTCGACGCAGATCTCGATCTTGAACGGGTGCTTGCTCATAACTGGTCTCCAATTGGTATTGTATTGGATAGTGTTTGGCACCGCAGACGGCAAGCCGAAAATTTCCTGTTGACGTGCCGTAACGGTGTGTTAGATGTGTAGCACACTAGATAGGCAAAACACATGGATGACTTTCACACCAGCCAGCCGATCTTCGTTCAGATCCGGCAGCGGCTCGCCGAGATGATCCTGCGCGGCAGCGTGGCCGAAGGCGAGGCTCTGCCCTCGGTTCGCCAGATTGCCGCTGATCTCTCGGTCAATCCGCTGACGGTCACCAAGGCCTTTGAGGCTTTGGTCGATATCGGTGTGGTCGAAAAACGCAGGGGACTGGGGATGTTCGTAAAAATGGGCGCACGCGCCGAACTGCTCACGCATGAGCGTGACAAGTTCCTCAAACAGGACTGGCCGCGCATCGCCGCCCAGATCAAGGCGCTTGATCTCGATCTCAAGCAATTGCTTTCACAATCCACCATCGACCAGGGGCAAAACCATGAATGAGCTTTCCCTCGCGACACCGGCTGAGCCCGGTCAGTCCATCGTTTCTGCGCGGGGGCTGCGCAAGAGCTTTGGCAAAAAAGAAGTCCTGCACGGGCTGGACTTCGATATTCCGGCCGGGCGTATCTATGGCCTGATCGGCCATAACGGCGCCGGCAAGACCACCGCGCTCAACGCCATGCTGGGCCTGACCAATTGCGAAGGCACCATTCGGGTTCTGGGCGAAGACCCCTTTGCCCAGCGCGCCAAGCTGATGGAAAACGTCGCCTTCATTTCTGACGTCGCCAGCCTGCCGCGTTTCCTCAGGGTGCGTGAGCTGTTCGCACTACTCAACAATATTCACCCCAATTTCAGTCAGGAAAAGGCGCACAGCTTCCTTGAGGGCACCGATATTCGGCCTGAAATGAAGGTCAAGCACCTCTCCAAGGGCATGATGGCCCAGCTGCATCTTGCGGTGGTCATGGCGATCGACGCCAAGCTGCTGGTGCTCGATGAACCCACGCTGGGTCTGGATATCACCTATCGCAAGCGCTTCTATCGCCGCCTGCTCGAAGACTACATGACCGAAGAGCGCACCCTGCTCATCACCACCCATCAGGTGGACGAGATTGAGTTCATGCTCTCCGACATCATGTTCATTCGCGATGGCGATCTGATCCTGCACATGCAGATGGAGACCGTGAACGACAAATTCACCCAGCTGGTCATCACCGATCCAGCCCATCTGGAGGCCGCGCGGGCCCTCAAGCCTGTCTTTGAGGAAACCCGCTTCGGTCAGACCGTGCTGATCTTTGACGGCGTGGATCGCGCCCAGCTCGATCCACTCGGCGCCCTGTCCACACCAACCCTGTCCGATCTGTTCGTTGCCCTGATGCAGCGGCCAACGGCGAACCCGGAGACCGCCCGATGAAGGCCTTCACCGCACTCGTCCATCGCGAGTTCATCGAGCACCGGGGCGCCTTTTTGACCGGCCCGCTCATCATGCTGGGCATTCTGTTCGGCATCACCATTCTGGCGTTTACCGTCGGTCGGGTTGATGTGCACATGTCAGGCGCTCTGCTCACTATCGTCCCGCTGATCATATATGAGATCGGGTTTTTCGGGCTCGGCTTTGCCTGGTCGCTCTACCTGGGCGTGACGCTGTTCTTCTACTGCGCCGACGGCTTCTCCGCCGACAAGCGCAACAATTCCATGCTGTTCTGGAAGTCCATGCCGGTAACCGATTTCAAGGTCCTGCTCAGCAAGATGACGGCGGCCCTGACCATTCTGCCCGGCATGGTGTTCGCCATCGCCCTGCTGAGCGGTGTGCTGCTGTTCGGTGTGGCTTTTGTCGTCATGTCCATCAATGGCACGGCCAGTGTCGGTGCGCTGGGGGCCATTGTCGGCATCTACGGCAATGTGGCGCTCACCCTGTTCACCGCGTTGATTGTTGCACTGCTTTGGTACCTGCCGATCATGGCGCTGGTCGGCGCCATTGCTGCCGCCATTGGTCGCTGGGCCATCCCCATCGCCCTGCTGTTGCCAACTCTGGTCTCGACCCTGGAATGGGTGACACTGGGCGGCCTGCACCCCTTCGCCACCAATACCTGGGACTTTCTGCAGTACCGGTTGGCTCTGCCAACTACCGCCTATGCCGATAACTGGTTCGTCAATGTCGAACAGGCCGACAGCATCGGCTTCGACATTGCCCGTTTCGACGGCGTGGCCGCTGCCAGTGATCTGTTCGCCAATCTGGACTGGACCCAGATCGGCATCGGCATTGTCTTCGCCGTTGCGGTGATCTACATCGCCAGCGAATACCGCCGCCGCGTCAACGACAACTAGGCCGGCAATCTGCGCCGACCAATAGCCGCCGCATCCCCATCGGGTGCGGCGGCTTTGCTTTGTGCAGGCGCTCCGGGCGGAACGTTACCGGCGCCCACCCGTTGACCCATATCCCGCTCTATGGGGCGTCAACCAAAGGAGCTCGCCATGTCCGATATCACTTCCATTCCGCAGCAGACCCTCGTCGTCGTCGCTGATGGTCATCAGGCGATCCTGTTGCGGACGCACGGCGTCAAGGATTCCCTCAGCCTGACCGAAGAGCGTCGCCTCACGCCAAAGAACCTTGCCGAAGAAGGTCCATCGGGCTCCCGGCCCGAGGAGCAGACACCACGTCAGACCGATGAGGCCACTTTCATCAAGCAATTGGCCGAAGCGCTGTTCGCCATGAAGCAGGCCAACAAGTTCGAGCACATGGTGCTCGCCGCTGATCCGCAAAGCCTTGGCCAGCTGCGCGACACCCTACACAAGACAGTGCAGGCCTCGATCGTGCTGACGCTGGACAAGGAACTGACCAACCACGCCGCCAATGACATTGCCGGCATCATCCGCACCGCAGCCGGCTAAAGCCCGGTGTCGGGGGCGTCTTTCAGGTTTGTTACGGGCCTGCGCGCGCTGGCCACAGTCATCGTGCTGTTGCTCGGCGTTGCTGGCAGCGCTGCGCAGATCGCTATACCGGCGGCCAGCCCGGTAGCCGGAGACGCCCCTGCGCGACAGGTGGCGGTGGTGCCTGCCGCTTCCGACAGCCAGATCGCCGCGCGCCTGCAGGATATTCTGCTGGCCACTGATTGGTTCGAGCGCCCCAGCGTCACCGTCACCGACGGCGTGGCCTTTATCGACGGCGCCGCCGATACCCAGGATCGTCGCAGCTGGGCGACCAATCTGGCTGAAAATACCGAAGGCGTTGTCGCGGTGGTCAATCGCATTGCCATCAATGCCGATGTCGGCTCGACCTTTGATCGCGCCGTGGCCGAGAGCGCCGGGCTGGTGCAGGAAGCGCTGCAGGCTTGGCCACTGGTGCTGCTGGCCATCGTCATCATCGCGATTTCCTGGCTGGTCTCGATGCTGGTTGCCGCCCTGGCGCGCCGCCTGCTGACGCCCCGCATCGATTCACCGCTGCTGCTCAATGTGGTGGTGCGCACCATAGCCATCCCGGTCTTCCTGCTCGGCATCTATTTCGTGCTGCGCGTGGCCGGGCTGACCCAGTTGGCGCTGACCGTGCTGGGCGGCACCGGGCTGATCGGTATCATTATCGGTTTTGCCTTTCGCGACATTGCCGAGAACTTCCTCGCCAGCCTGTTGCTGAGCATGCGCAACCCTTTTGCGGGCGGCGACATGATCGAGGTCGCGGGCCATACCGGTATCGTGCAGAACCTCAATACCCGCTCAACCGTCCTGCTCACGCTTGATGGCAATCACGTGCAGATCCCCAATGCCACTGTGTTCAAGAGCACCATCAAGAATTACAGCTCCATCCCCAGCCGCCGCGCCGAGTTCATGGTCGGCATTGGCTACGACTCATCGGTGTCGCTGGCCCAGCGCCTGATTGGCGAAGTGCTGACCACCCATCCGGCCGTACTGGACCGCCCCGAACCGCTGGTGCTGGTCGATGCGCTGGGCGATGCCACCATCAATCTGCGCATCTTTTACTGGTTCGACAGCGCCGCCTATTCTCCCGCCAAGATCAATTCGGCCCTGTTGCGCCAGACCAAGAATGCGCTGCTCAAGGGCGGTATCGAGCTGCCCGACCCCGCCCGCGAAGTGGTGTTCCCCAAGGGCGTGCCGATCATGCAGATGGACGCAGCATCTACTGCAACGGCGCCTCAATCAGCGCCGCAACCCGTGCCCCCGGCGCCTGAGGAAGAAGCCTGCGACGCCACCGCCGAAGAGGGTGATCTGTCCAGCGAATCCAGCGCTATCGATCAGAATGCCGGTCGGGTGCCTGAATCCGAGGTGAACCTGCTCAAGCCCTGAAGACAGACACCGCGCTTTGCTTCTTGCGAATGATTTGCAATTGCATTACATATGCGAGCCGACCCATTCCGGAGTAGTTGATGCGCCGCCTCTTGCCCGCCCTGTTCCTCGCCTCGCTCCTGTCGATCCTGCCGGCAGCCGCCCAGGACCGGCTCAAGGTCGTGACCACCTTCACCATCATTGCCGACATGGCGCAGAACGTGGCCGGTGACGCCGCCGATGTGTTTTCGATCACCAAGCCGGGTGCCGAAATCCACCAGTATCAACCCACCCCGGGCGATCTGATTGGCGCCCAGGATGCCGATCTGTTGCTCTGGAACGGCCTCAATCTCGAACAATGGTTTGCCCAGTTCCTTTCCAATCTGGGCGATGTGCCTTCGGTCACGGTGTCGGACGGCGTTGAGCCCATGGGCATTGGCGAGGGCCCCTATGCCGGCAAGCCAAATCCGCACGCCTGGATGTCGCCCACCGACGCGCTGATCTATGTCGACAATATCCGCGCCGCCTTCGTGGCCGCAGACCCCGACAATGCCCAAACCTACAATGCCAATGCGGCGGCCTATGCCGCGCAGATCACCGCCACTGTTGCCCCCATTCGCGAGGCCATTGCGGCAATTCCCGACTCAAAGCGCTGGCTGGCCACCTCCGAAGGAGCGTTCAGCTATCTGGCGCGCGATTTCGGCCTTACCGAACTTTTCCTGTGGCCCATCAATGCCGATCAGCAGGGCACCCCCCAGCAGGTGCGCCGCATGATCGACGCCATGCGCGAATACCAGATCCCGGCCATTTTCTCGGAATCGACGATTTCGCCCAAGCCAGCCCAGCAGGTGGCGCGTGAAACCGGGGCGGCCTATGGCGGCGTGCTCTATGTGGATTCGCTGTCCGAGCCCGATGGTCCGGTGCCCACCTATCTTGATCTGCTGGGCGTCACCACCGCCACCATTATTGAAGGCCTCAGCCAATGACCGATGCTGCAGCGCCCGGCCTGCGTGTCACCGATATCACCGTAGCCTATCGCAATGGCACCACGGCGATGCGCCATGCCAGCTTCACGATTCCGCGCGGCTCGATCACCGCGCTGGTCGGGGTCAACGGGTCGGGCAAGTCCACCCTGTTCAAGGCCATTATGGGCTTTGTGCCGTTGGCCGCCGGCGCGGTCGATATTCTGGGTATTCCCGGCAAGCAGGCGCTCAAGCGCAATCTGGTTGCCTATGTCCCCCAATCCGAAGATGTTGACTGGAACTTCCCGGTTCTGGTCGAGGATGTGGTCATGATGGGCCGCTACGGCCATATGAACATGCTGCGTCGCCCCAGGCCGGTCGACCACGATATGGTCACCCAGGCGCTTGAGCGCGTGAACATGATCGAGTTCCGCCACCGCCAGATCGGCGAACTCTCCGGTGGCCAGAAAAAGCGCGTCTTTCTGGCGCGCGCACTGGCCCAGCAGAGCGAAGTGATCCTGCTCGACGAACCCTTTACCGGCGTGGATGTGCAGACCGAAGACGCCATTGTCGCCCTGCTGCGCGACCTGCGCGATGAGGGCAAGGTCATGCTGGTTTCAACCCATAATCTGGGCTCTGTACCTGAGTTCTGCGACCGCACGGTGCTGGTCAAGGGCACCGTGCTGGCCTCTGGTCCGACCAGCGAAATCTTCACCCGCGAATGGCTTGAAGTCACCTTTGGGGGCGCACTGCGCCACTTCGTGCTGGCCGGTGCGGGCCTGCATGACGATGACGATCCGCGCCACCTCACAGTCATCACCGATGATGAGCGGCCACTGGTCATGTATGGCGAAAAGGGCAAGATGACCCACCAGCAGTCGGGGCCGGTCGAAGAATGATCGAATACCTGCTGCTGCCCTTCAATTACGGCTACATGACCAACGCCATGTGGGTCTCGGCACTGGTCGGTGGCGTCTGCGCCTTCCTGTCCGCCTATCTCATGCTCAAGGGCTGGTCGCTCATCGGCGACGCGCTCAGCCATTCCATCGTGCCCGGCGTGGCCGGCGCGTACATGCTGGGTCTGCCCTTCTCGCTGGGCGCCTTTTTCTCGGGCGGGCTGGCAGCCGCGGCCATGCTGTTTCTCACCCAGCGCACCAAGCTCAAGGAAGATTCGGTCATCGGGCTGATCTTCACCGCCTTTTTCGGGCTCGGCCTGTTCATGATTTCCCTGTCGCCCACTTCGGTGAACATCCAGACCATCGTCATGGGCAATATTCTGGCCGTCACACCCGAAGACACCATCCAGCTCGTGATCATCTCGGTGGTCACCCTTGTGGTGATGTTCTTCATCTGGAAGGATTTGATGGTCACCTTTTTCGATGAGAGCCATGCCCGCTCCATTGGCCTCAACCCGCCCCTGTTGCGTGGCATTTTCTTCACCCTGCTGGCGGCCTGTACCGTTGCGGCCATGCAGACCGTGGGCGCGTTTCTCGTCATTGCCATGGTGGTCACGCCCGGCGCCACGGCCTATCTGCTGACCGATCGCTTTCCGCGCCTGATCCTGATCGCCATTGCCGTGGGCACGCTGTCCTCCCTGTTTGGCGCCTATATCTCTTTCTTTCTTGATGGCGCCACCGGCGGCGTCATTGTGGTCCTGCAGACCGCGGTGTTCCTCACCGCCTTTGTCTTTGCGCCCAAGCACGGCATGCTGGCCTCCAAGCGCCGCCGCGATGCCAATATTGCCGGCGAGGCCGGACAATGAACGAGTTCCTGATCTACGCGCTCTGGCCGTTCCAATTCCCCTTCATGACCAATGCCATGATCATTGCGATCATGGTCGCCATCCCCACCGCCCTGCTGTCGTGCTTTCTGGTGCTCAAGGGCTGGTCGCTGATGGGCGACGCCATTTCCCATGCCGTGCTGCCCGGCGTGGTGCTGGCCTATATGCTGGCTCTGCCACTGGGCATAGGCGCCTTTGCTGCCGGCATGGCCTGCGCGCTCTCGGTCGGCTTTCTCAAGGAGAACAGCCGCATCAAGGAAGACACCGTGATGGGCGTGGTGTTTTCGGGCCTGTTTGGCCTGGGTATCGTGCTCTACACGTCGATCCAGACCGATGTGCATCTCGACCACATCCTGTTTGGCGACATTCTGGGCATTAGCGGCGATGATCTGCTCCAGACCGGGCTGATTGCCCTGGTGGTAACAGTGATCGTGCTGCTCAAATGGCGCGACCTGCTGCTGTTCATCTTTGATCCGCAACAGGCCGGCGCCATCGGTCTGCCGGTTCGGGTGCTGCATTATGGCCTGCTCACGCTGCTGTCGCTGACCATTGTGGCGGCCCTGACGGCGGTGGGCATCGTGCTGGTCATTGCCCTGCTGGTCGCCCCCGGCGCCATCGCCTATCTGGTTTCCAAGCGGTTTGCGCCCATGATGCTGATTGCCGTGACCATCTCGGTTTGCACCTCGCTTCTGGGCATCTATCTCAGTTTTTTCATCGATTCTGCGCCCGCCCCAACCATCGTGCTGCTGATGAGCGCCACTTTCATCGTGATGTTCCTGATCACCACACGACGTGCCCAGTCAGTGACCGCCTGACACCGGTTCCGCTTATCCCCGCCTGCCAACCCTGCTCCTAGAATTGTCTCCCAAAGGAGATCGTTCATGGATCAGAACCCGCGACTGTCATTGCCCTTCATCATGCCGGGGCAGGCGCAAAAGCATATCACCCACAACCAGGCGCTGCAGGCGCTCGATGCGCTGGTGCAGCTTGCCGTGCAGACCCGCACGCTGACCGAGCCACCCATCTTCCCGATTGAAGGCGAAACCTGTCTGGTGCCCGCTGGTGCCAGCGGCGTCTGGGCCGGTCACACCGACGAGATCGCCAGCTTCCAGGCCGGCGCCTGGCTGTTTCTTGATCCAGCCCCCGGCTGGCAGCTCTACTGCACCGCCGATCAGACCCAATTGGTGTTTGATGCCGGCGCCTGGGTGCCTCTGGCCTCGCTCGGCAGCGCCCTGCCACGGCTGGGGATCAATACCAGCGCCGATGCCACCAACCGGCTGGCGCTTGCCTCTGAGGCCAGCCTTTTTACCCATGCCGGCAATGGCCACCAGATCAAGCTCAACAAGGCCACGCCCGGCGATACCGCCAGCCTGCTGTTCCAGACCAACTGGTCCGGCCGCGCTGAAATGGGGCTGGCTGGGGATGACAATTGGCAGCTCAAGCTGAGCGCCGATGGCGCCAGCTGGATCAGTGCGCTCAGCCTCGAGCCGGAAACCGGCATCACCCGGTTTGCCGGCTCGGTCCGGCCCGCAACCGACAATGCCATTACCCTGGGCGCATCGGGTGCGCGCTGGTCCGCCATCTGGTCGGCCACGGGCACCATCCAGACCTCCGATGCACGGCACAAGACCGACATCGCCCCTAGCGATCTTGGACTTGATTTCGTACTGGCGCTCAGCCCGGTCAGATACCGCTATCGCGGCGGCGGGGAGGGTACGCATTACGGGCTCTTGGCCCAGGATGTGCAGCGTGTGCTGGACGGGCGCGATTTTGCCGGCCATGTGCTGGCTGACCCGGCCGATCCGCATAGCGAACAGGCGCTGCGCTATGATGCCTTTATCGCCCCGCTGATCGCAGCCATCCAGCAACTGGCGACGCGCGTTCAGGCGCTTGAGGCTACACCTTGAGGCCGCGGATCAGCGCCTTGATGGCCTTGCGATAATCACTGAGCTGGTCCGGGCCTGCCTCGGCGGCCCGGTCAAACAGCGCGTGGAGCAGATGCGCCAATGGTTCTGCCGGCAGGGTGCGGATCGCCTTGGCGTCCATTGCCGTGCGCACCCGGGCGATCAGGGGGCCGATGCCGTGGCTGGCCACCAGAGCATCAAGCCGCGCCCGCCCCAGTACGGCCGGGGCATCCACCAGCAGGATCTGGCGCCGTCCGGGGTCCTGCATGGCATCTAGGAACGCATCACCGCCCGCCACCAGAGCCTTGACGGGTCCCGGCTCGTCATCACCGGCCGTGGCGGCGTTGACCGCCATGGTCACCAGCATCTGTTCCTGCGTTGCAACCGCCTCGAACAGCGCCAGCTTGTCGGCAAAGTGGTGATAGAGCGCCCCGCGGGTAACCCCCGCAAGCGCCGCGATTTCTGGCGTACTGGTTCCGGCATAGCCTTTTTGGGCAAAAAGTCCCCGCGCTGCCGTCACCAGGGCAAGTTGGGTATCCGCGCGGCGATCAGCCTGAGATTTGCGTATCAACATACAGTCCGCCGGTATGTCTGGGTCAACTGGCGTACAACGTGTATATTAGTTCGGCTGCGGCGGCGAGCCTGTTGATTCACCGTGCGGGGACGCTGCGGATCGCACCCAAAAATAAAGCCGCCCGCATACTGGCGACTCTGCCGCCCTCCCGCTAGTTTGATGTACGTACGTCTGGGAGGAATGCACGCATGAGCGGCAAGCGCTTGGGTATCGGTTTCATCGGTACAGGCAATATTTCATCGGCCTATTTGCGGGCTATCACCGGTCACGAAGCCATGGCGGGCTTCCCTGTCCTCGATATCAAGGGTCTGGCTGATATGCGCCCCGAGGCGGCCCAGGCTCGTGCCGCCGAATTTGGCCTGCCATCGATGTCGATTGACGCCATGCTGGCCGACCCTGAGGTGCAACTGATCGTCAATCTGACCATCCCGCGCGCCCATGTCGAAGTTGGGCTCAAATGCCTGGCTGCCGGCAAGCATGTCTATTCCGAAAAGCCGCTCGGCATCACCTATGGCGAAGGCCGCACCCTGCTCGATGCTGCCAACAAGGCAGGCCTGCGCATCGGCTCGGCACCCGACACCTTTCTGGGTGGCGCGCATCAGCAGGCGCGCAGCGTCGTCGATAGCGGCGCGCTGGGTCAGCTGATCGGCGGCACCGCTTTCTTCCAGTGCCCCGGCCACGAAAGCTGGCATCCTGATCCAGCCTTCTACTACGATATTGGCGGCGGTCCCGTCCTGGATATGGGCCCCTATTACATCACTGATCTGGTCAATCTGCTGGGCCCGGTCGCCCGGGTTTCGGCCATGAGCTCGCGTCTGCGCGCCGAGCGCATGGTCACTTCCGAGCCCAAAAAGGGTCAGGTCATGCCCGTCAATGTCGACACCCACGTGACCGGTTCGCTCGGTTTCGCCAATGGCGCCATCGTGCAGGTCGGGCTCAGCTTTGACGTGGCCGCGCACAAGCATGTGCCACTTGAACTCTATGGCACCGAGGCCAGCTTGATCGTGCCCGATCCTAATTTCTTTGGTGGCGATGTCGAATTGCGCAAGCGCGGGCGTGACCAGACCTGGACGCCAATTCCGGTCACCGAGCCATTCGCCGATGGCAATTATCGCTCGCTGGGCGTGGCCGACATGGCCCATGGCATTCTCAACAACCGGCCGCATCGCGCCAATGGCGATCTGGCGTTGCACGTGCTCGAGGTCATGGAAGCCTTCGCCACTGCCGCGCGCGATGGCCGCACCATCGATATCAAGACACCTGTCGAGCGCCCCGAACCGCTCGCCACCTCGCTGCACAATGGCACATTGAGCTAACGGGCCGCCGCCGGGGTGACAGGACAGACCGCGCCGGGTTAAGCACGGCCAACTCAATCGTCACCCCGGAAGCCCATGACCAGCCAATTGCCCACCATTGTCAGCTTCTGGCATGGCCCGATGAGTTGGCTCGAAGAGCTTTCGATTGCCTCTTTCCGTCGTCAGGGCCATCCGGTCGAAGTCTATTCCTTTGATCCCATCGATGGCCTGCCAGCCGGCGCGATTGCCCGCGACGCGGCGGAGGTGCTGCCGCGCGACAAGCTGGTGTTCTATAAGGGCAAGGGCACACCGGGTGTTTTTTCAGACTATTTCCGCATGGCGGTGCTCCGGCAGGGACGGGGCATTTATGCCGATCTGGACGTCTATTGCGTCCGACCCATCCAGGGCCCGCCTGACTATCTGATGGCCTATGAGCGGCCCGGCTCGATCAATGGTGCCGTGCTGCACATTCCGGCCGATGCGCCTCTGCTCGATGATCTGATCTCGATCTTCACCGACACCGAGCGGCCCCTGCTCGAGCCGCATCTGCCGCTGTTTCGTCGGCTCGAAGTCGCTGGCCGTCGCCTGCTCGGCGAAAAGATCGCGCCCGAGGACATGCAATATGGCGCCACCGGCCCCATGGCGCTGACCCACTATATGCGCCAGCGCGGACTGGAGCATCTGGTGCGCCCGGCCAGCGCGCTCTACCCCATACCCTATGAGGGCATACCGGCACTGATGCTGCCCGGCTCCTCGATTGATCCCGCTATTAGCGAGGACACGCTGGCCGTCCATCTCTGGCGCAGCCAGCTCACGCGGCGCGGCCGGGCCGACATGCCACTGCCCGAGCGCGGCAGTGCGCTGTGTACCCTGTGCCAGCGTGAGGGCGTTGTGCCGCGCTAGCTGCTATTTGAGCCGCAACAGCTTTTTCCACCAGCGTGCCCAGCGATGGCGGGCAAAGCGATAGAACAGCGCATTGGTCATCACGTGGCGATACCAGCGCGCATAGGCGCTGGTCCTCAATATGCCTGAGAGAATCCCCCACGGCTTGTTGACCCCGGTATAGTGCAGAATGGCCGGGTTCATACCCTCATGGGCGACATGGGCATCAATCGTGTTCCAGCGCCAGGGCAGGGGCAGCCAGCGGTCCTTGAAGATCAGATTGAGCATGTCCTGATCATAATACAGCCGGCTCATGATGCCGCGCGCGGCGATGGCCCTGACCTCGGCGCGTATGTCGATGGCCCGCCAGGCGGTCAGATCGATCAGCAGCATGCCTGAGTTGAAATAGGGATCGGCGGTTTCAAACAGATCGCGGTTCTGCTTCATGTCGCGTTTGCCCACGATGAAGGGATGGATGGAATCGCGCACCGCGGCCAGCGGGTAGCCCGCCATATCCATCCCGAACAGGTCTTCGATCGGGTCGCGCACCATCATGTCGCAATCGAGATAGATCACGCGCGTGACATCGGCCGGCAGCAGGCTGCCAACCAGCAGGCGCCCATAAACCACCTTTGGCCACTGCGTGCTGCTGGGCAGATCGGCTACGAATTCCGTAAACTCGGCATCCTCCGCCAGATTGTACCAGCGCAGGCTGGCCCCAAACTCGGTTTCGATTTCCTTGAGATCGTGCACATGCGGTGCGCTCAGCGGCAGATGCAGCAGGTGAAACACCAGATCCTTGCGGCGATGCGTCGCCACGCAGGCCGAGCGCATCAGCGCATAGGCCGGCGCCCAGAAATTGTCATCAAAGGTCAGCGCTATATGGATCGGCGTGCTGGTCAAATCGTCTCTCCCCGGCGCAATCGGCGGGGACAATGTCGTCTGCGCTGCAAACCGTCAACCGCCCGGCCACTGCAGGCGCTTCCCTACCAGCGCAGCGTCAGCGCTGCAGCCGTGGCGGGGTTGAAATGCAATGTCACCTCGGTGTCCTGGTCGGGGTCGTGCACCCCCTCGCGCGACTGCCGCTGCAACAGCGTGATCGTCCCGGCCTCGGCATCGGCGCCCAAATAGCGGTAGTCGAAGCAATCAATTGTTGTATCGGCGGCGGTGGCGCCGATCTCGGCCTTCAGGTCGTGCAGCGCGCGGCCGCCGATTATGCTGCCATCAGCCCGCTTGATGGCGCGAATAGTGGGCAGCCAGTCCACACCGGTCTCGCAGATCATACGCCCGTCCTCAACGCGGCCGGTATCAATAAAGGCGATCTCGACAGCTTCGCTCCAGGCATTGCTGATCTCGAACTGGGCGCCATCCGCATTCACATCAAGGTAGATATCGGACCAGGCGCAGCTATCGGCTTGCTGCACATAGCACCAGCGCTCGCTGGCCTGCATCAACACCACCAGATCAGCAGTCCGCACCGGCTTGCCGGACTTCTGCAGATCGATAATTGCCTGCGTCGCAGTGTCAAAAGCAAAGGCGGCCGGGCTCAGCATCGCGCTCAGCGCCAGACCCACAAACAAACGCTTCATGCATCCTCTCCCAGTGTCAGCATGATCCGAGCATAACACCCCGCTGCCGCCACGAAAACGCCGGCCCTGCCAACAGGGTTGACAGGCCGATTGTATTGTAACAATAAAAGTTACATGAAACGATCAAGCCGCCTGTCACTCGCCCTGCATGCTCTGGTGCATCTCTATCACCAGCCCGATACGGCCATGACCTCAGCCACGCTGGCGCAATGCCTGATGACCAACCCGGTCGTTGTGCGCCGGGTGCTGGGTGAACTGCGTGAGGCTGGCATTGTCAGCGCCGCCAAGGGCCGTGAGGGCGGCTGGCGTCTGGCGCAGCCTGCAGACCAGATCAGCCTGCAGTCCATTCATGCCGCCATGGGCGAAAGCCTGCTGATCCGCACCCAGAGTGATCCCGGCGATGAGCACTGCGCCATTGTCCGCGCTGTTGACGGTGTCATGGGCGAGTTTATCGCCGATGCCGAAGCCCTGTTGGCAGCGCGCCTGGAGCGTGTCTCGCTGGACGATATCGCCCGCCAGGCGGGTCCCTATCCCCTTCATCCGCCCCACGGAGAAAACGCTCATGCACAATGATGTCCTGATCGTCGGCGGCAGTTTTGCCGGCCTTGCCGCCGCACTGCAGCTTGGACGCGCGCGCCGCAAGGTCACGGTTCTCGATACCGGTCTGCCGCGCAATCGCTACGCCGCCCATTCCCATGGCGTGCTGGGCCATGACCACAAATCCCCCGCCGAAATTCTTGGTGCCGCCCGCGAACAACTGGCTCGCTATCCCACCATCGAGCTGATCAATGCGCGCGCGACCAATGCCAGCGGCACCCTTGATGATTTCGCCGTCACCACGCAAGGCGGCCAGATCCATTATGCTCGCCGGCTGCTGCTCAGCTATGGCGTGGTCGACAAGTTCCCCGCCATGCCTGGCTTTGCCGATTGCTGGGGCAAGTCGGTGCTCCCATGCCCATATTGCGACGGGTTTGAGGTGGCTGGTCAGCATTGGGGCTTGCTCTATTCCGGCCCGCATTCGCTGCACATGGTGCAGCTTTATGGCGACTGGACCGATAGGATCACCCTGTTCGCTGACGGCCACGCCATCGACGCACAAGCCCGTGCTGATCTCAAGCGTCGCCATGTCAGTCTGGTCGAAGGCAAGGTGACAGGTTTGCACCACGATAACGGCCAGATCGCCGCTGTTCGGGTGGACGATACCCGCGATGTAGCGGTCGATGTGCTGTTCGCGCATCCCCACAATGCGCCAGCGGGGGACCTGCATACCGCCCTTGGCCTTGAACTTGAGGATGTCGGGCTGGGCGTGGCCCTTAAGGTCGACGATACGCGCCAGACCAGCCTCCAGGGTGTCTATGCGGCAGGCGATCTCGCCAATCCAATGGCCAGCGTCACCCTCGCCACCGCCCACGGTGCCATGGCCGGCATCTTCGCGCAGCGCTCCATGCTCAGCTAACCGGAACAGGGGCGTGCAACGACCTTGCGCAGACGACAGAATAGCTCTAGCTTGTTTAGAATCATTCTAATGAACAGAGCGTCATGTTCTCCATCCTGCCTGATAATCGCCGCCCCTTTTCCGAGCTTTCCGAGCGCGAAATTCTCTCCCTGGCGGTCTCCGCCGAGGAGGAAGACAGCCGCATCTATACCGAGTTTGCCACCCGGCTTGCCGCGACCTATCCCGGCTCGGCCTCCCTGTTTCAGGGCATGGCGGCCGAAGAAAATGAGCATCGTCGGCAATTGCTTGATCTCTATGTCTCCCGTTTTGGGGATCATCTGGTGCCGATCCGCCGTGAACATGTCCGCGGCTTCCTGACCCGCAAGCCACTCTGGCTGATGAAGACCATGACGCTTGAAGCAGTCCGCCAGCAGATCTGGGAGATGGAAGAGAGCGCCTATCACTTCTATCTCGAAGCGGCCAAGCAGGCGACCGACGCCAATATCCGCAAACTGCTTGGCGATCTGGCCGAACAGGAGCGCAAGCATGCCCAGGCCGCCGACCGCATCGATGCCGATGTGCTCGGTGAGGGTGGGCGCGACACTGAAAAAAGTGAGGCCCACCGCCAGTTCGTGCTGACCTATGTGCAGCCGGGCCTGGCCGGTTTGATGGATGGCTCGGTCTCCACTCTGGCGCCTGTATTTGCCGCGGCCTTTGCCACGGGCGACACCCATCAGACCTTCCTTGTCGGTCTGGCTGCCGCCGTTGGTGCCGGCATTTCCATGGGCTTTACCGAAGCGGCCTCCGATGACGGCAAACTCACCGGCCGCGGCTCGCCCATCAAGCGCGGCTTTGCCGCCGGCATCATGACGGCCATTGGTGGTCTGGGGCATGCATTGCCCTATCTGATCCACGATTTCGCCATCGCCACCACCATCGCCATCATCGTCGTGCTGGTTGAACTCTGGGCCATTGCCTGGATCCAGAACCGCTATATGCAGACCCCGTTCTGGCGCGCTGTGCTGCAGGTGGTTTTCGGTGGTTCGCTGGTGTTTGCCGCGGGCATTGCCATCGGCATGGCATGACCACGCTCTTGCTGCAGCGCCATCACTATCGGGCCGCAGACGGGACGGCGTTGAGTTATCGCAGCGCGGGTCCCGCCAAGGGTAAGGCCATTGTGTTGTGTCATGGTCTGGCGGCGAGTGGCCGTCAGTTCGACGCTGACGCGGACCATTTTGCCAGGCAGGGCTATCGCGTTCTGGTGCCCGATTTGCGCGGCCATGGCCAATCTTGCGCCCCGACCACACGCCTTCCCGGTGACTTCGCCATCGCCACCATGGCCTATGATATGGCGGCCATGCTCGACCACGCCGGCATCGATCAGGTGCACTGGGTCGGCAATTCCCTTGGCGGTATTGTCGCGCTTGATCTGGTCGGGCGCCAGCCGCAACGGTTTGCCTCGCTCGCCCTGTTCGGCACCGCCTTTGCGCTCAAGCTGCCGCCCGGCCTCGGTGGCGTGTTTCCTGCGCTGTGTCGCGTGCTGGGCCGCAATCTGCTGGCGCGCGTCACCGCGGCCAATACCACCCGCCACACGCCGGCCAGACCGTTGATCGCCGACATGGCGCGGGCCTTTGATCCAAACGTGGGCGCGGCCATCACGGCCCATGTCCGGCGCTATGATCTGCACGACAATGCGCTGAACTATACCGGCCCGGTACTGGTGCTGGTTGGCGGCCGCGACACTGCCGTCAATCTGGCGCTGCGGCCTTCCCTGCAGCGGCACACCCCGCGACCCAGCTGGACCATTGTCGAGTTGCCCGAGGCGGGTCACTGCGCCAATCTTGATGCCAGTGAAGCCTGGCGTACGGCCTTGACGGGGTTCTGGAACGCTAGCGCTTTAACCGCAGCATAGGCGCTGCCCTGGGCCGTCCGTGCAGCCACAGATAGCCGGTCGTGGCCAAAGCCACCCCGATAACGATCAGCGATGGCGTCCAGCCGGCATCGGCGCCGAACAGCACGGCATGCATGCGTCGTCCCGGCAGAAAGGTGAAGGCGCCGGCCAAGAGCAACCCGCCGACATAGGTCCCCCGCATTGCCGCCCTGTGCGCCACCACATCCCGATTGACGATGATGGCCCACATGCCCTGAGCGATCCCCACATAGGTCGTGATCACAAACAGATGGATCGGACTGAACGGTCCGATCATCCGGATATCGTTGATGAACAGCGCGCTGGTCGCCACCACCAGCATCAGCACGACCCAGCTCCGCCCCAGCGCCTTGTGCAGTTTGGTGCCCTTGTCCCGCCACAGTACAAGGGCCCCGATCAGGAAGGCGGCAATGGCGGTACTGGCGTGGATCTGAACGGCGGGGCCGGCTTCAAGCAGGGGGGCGAGCGACATGGGAAATCCTCTTCGATGACTTGCCCTGTCTCCTGCGGCCGTTAGATTGGCGCGGCAACGGCGCCTGCCCCAATGGAGCTTTCAATACGTGAACGACGGCCCCCTGCATTTCACGCTGCGTAGAACGCAGGCCCATTTCAGCAATGGCCGGACCTGGCTCGGCATTGCGCTGGTAGGGGCGCTGATCGGTCTGGTTGGCCCGTTTAATACCTTTCAATATGTCTCGGTGCTGCCGCGTCTGCTCTATTGGTTCGCTATCGCTGCGGGCAGCTACGCCATCGGCTTTTGCTGCGCCATCTTCTTTGAGGCGTGGCTGGGTCGGGGGCCGCTGTGGCGCCATTTCCTGCTCACCGGCCTGTTGCCCGGCATCCCCATTGCGCTGTTTGTCATTGTCATCAACCTGCTCACCTTCGGCCCCACGGGCGGCGAGTTGATCGGTCTGGCGACGCTGCTGGTCTATTGCCCGCTCATAGCGCTGGGCATCACGGTGGCCTCCCATGTGCTCGGTGCCGGCGCAACCGCCCCCGCTGAGCCGGCTGAGCAAGCCGCGCCTCCTGCCTTGCTGGCGCGCCTGCCCCATGCCATGCGCGGCCGGCTGCTGCACCTGGCGGTGGCGGATCACTATGTCGATGTCACCACCGACAAGGGCCATGAACTGGTGCTGATGCGGCTCTCCGATGCCATCGCCGAAACCGCTCCCCAACCAGGCTTGCAGGTGCACCGCTCCCACTGGGTGGCGCTCAATGGGGTCAAGCGCGGGCTGCGCCAGTCCGGCAAGCCGATGCTGGAACTCGAAAATGGCACGCTGGTGCCAGTCAGTCGCAGCTATCTGCCCGCGGCCCGCGCCGCCGGCCTGTTGCCTTAACTCTTGGTTGTTTCGGCCAGCCGGTTTTCCACGATCATCCCGACATCGGCGCATTCGCGGGCGATCTCGGCCACGAAATCAGCAAGCATGACCCGCTCCAGCGCGGCGGTGGAACGCACTACCATGGCAGTGTCGCGATGCAGCGGCTCGAAATTGGTCGGCGCGATCTCCACCAGCCGCCCCGCAGCCACATCATCGGCAATGGCCGAGCTGACAAAAAACCCCAGTCCTTCGCCCTTGATCGCCAGCCGGCGCGCCGGCCCGGTGGGCAGTTCCACGCTGGTCTTGGCCAGCCTCACCAGAGCGGCCGCCGTTTCCGGTTCTGCCTGCCACCAGCGCAGCGATATCACCCGGGGCACCAACGCCAGCACCTCTTCAATGCTCGGCGTGGCCGGCAGGCGCGCGGCGATCTCGGGCGACACCACCAGCGGCACGCGCTCGCGCATCACCAATAGGGGCACCAGATCAACCACCAGCGGGTCGATATTGGGCCAGCACAATATGCCCATTTCCACGTCGCGCTCATGCAGCATGGCCGCGATCTGCGATTGGCGGCCTTCATTGACCACCACATCAACGCCTGGATATTTAGCCTGAAACCGCAGCAAGGGTTCGGTGATCAGCGGCGTTACCAGACTGCGCAGCGAGGCGATGGCGATCCGCCCGCGTTCAACCCGCCGCAGCGCCTCGCGCCCCTCTTGTGCCGTACCGATAATGCGCCGGGCATAGGGCAGAAAGGTCATGCCCTGATCGGTCAGCGTCACCGTGCGACCGCGCCGGAACAGGGTCACCCCCAACAGTCCCTCCAGCGCCCGCATCCGCATCGACGCCGTCGCCTGGGTAATGTTGAGGTGAGCCGCGGCGCGCGTGAAACTCTGTTCCCGCACAATTCGGTCAAAGGTTCTGAGCTGGTCGAGGTCCATCGGTCCGCCTTATCCCGGTGTCCACACAGTTCGATTATTCAAGCCTAGCATTGGCTTATCCAATGCGGAAGCCAAGCAGCCATGCGTCAGAATGACCGCTGCCTTGACGCTCTGGGCCGCACCAGCCAGCTTGGCCGCATGCGCCCTGATTCGCTGAGTAAACCGCAATGACCTGGCTCGCTGAAACCGCCATGTTGAGCCATGGCTGGCGGCGTTTTCTGCTGCTTTTGATCGCCGGCGCGCTGGCCGGCCTGTCCGTGCCGCCGCTGTTTGTGCTGCCCGCGCTGTTCATAGCCTTCCCCATCTGGATCTGGAGCCTGGATGGCGCCGAGACCACGCGGGGTTGGCGCCGCCTGTTTGGTCCGGCCTTTTCCATCGGCTTCGCCTTTGGCTGGGGTTATTTCATCGTTGCCTTCCATTGGCTGGGCGCCGCCTTTTTCGTCGACGGCGGCGTCATGCTGGCCATCATGCCGTTCGCCATCCTGGCGCTGGCCGCCATGATCGCCGTGTTCTGGGGCCTCGCCAGCGCCGCCGCGCATCTGCTGTGGTCCCATGGCCCCTGGCGTGTCGTCACCCTGGCAACATTCCTCACCATTGCCGAATGGGCGCGCGGCCATGTCCTGACCGGCTTCCCCTTTGATCTGCTCGGCTATGCGCTGACCCCCAATGACGAGATGATGCAGATCACCTCGGTCATCGGCATTTACGGGCTCACCCTGGTCGCCGCCCTGATCGCCATGACCCCCGCGCTGATCTGGCCCGCCGATGAGCGCAGCCTCAGCCGCCGCCTGCTGCCCTTCTTTATTGCCGTGGCCGTCATCGCCGGCCAACTCGGCTATGGGCACAATCGTCTGGCCAATACGGTCGTGACCGAACGCACCGATACCGCCATGCGGCTGGTGCAGCCGCTGGTCTATGAGCATGCCGACTGGAGCAATGCCGATCCTGTCGCGCTGATCGATCGCCTGCTGATGCTCTCGGACATGCGCATGGACCCCACCGATCAGGGACTGGCCGATATCGATCTTCTGGTCTGGCCCGAATCCAGCCTGCCGTTCTTCCTGTCCACCTATCCCGAGGCATTGGCCCGCATTGCCCGTCTGCTGCCCGAAGGCGCAACCCTGCTCGCTGGTGCGCCCCGTCAGCAATATGAGCCGGGCTCAACCTTGGCTTCGGCCCCGCCCTTCAATGCGATTCTGGCCATCGACACCAATGGCGAAGTCATCGCCAGCTATGACAAATCTCATCTGGTGCCGTTTGGCGAATTCCTGCCCTTTGGTCCCTTCTTTGCCCAGTTAGGCATTAAGCAGTTCGTGCCCGGCGCCGAGGGTTGGAGCCATGGCGATGCCCGCCGTCGCCTGATGAGCCTGCCCAACACGCCCAGCCTGTTGGCGCTGATCTGCTATGAGATCCTGTTCTCTGGCGATCTGGGCGACGCGGCCAATGCCCAGTTTCTCTTCAACATCACCAATGACGCCTGGTTCGATGCCTCCATCGGCCCGGCCCAGCATGCCCATCACGTCCGCGTGCGTGCCGTCGAAGAGGGCATGAGTTTGATCCGCGCGGCCAATTCCGGGCTGACCTTTGCCACCGACCCGCTCGGTCGTGTCACCGCCCAGCTCGCGCCACTGCAAATGGCCGCGCTTGATGTCAGCCCTTATGAGCGCCTGCCCGCCACACCCTTCGCCCAGTTGCGCTACTGGCCCCTGCTCGTCGCCCTGCTGCTCGGACTGGGCCTCTCGGTTCTGGTGCATCGCCGCCGCAAGCAGCCACTCTAGGCTGCGCGGTGGCCTGCCCAGCCTTTCCAATGCCTTGATGCTGTGGCATCAGGGATAGAACCTATTTTGCGAGACCTTTCATGGCTATCCGACTGCACCGTGGCGACCTGCCCAACCTGTCCAATTATGACGGGCGTGAAGTGGCCATCGACACCGAAACCATGGGCCTGAACCCCCATCGCGACCGCCTTTGCGTGGTCCAGCTGTCGCCCGGCGATGGCAGTGCCGATGTGGTCCAGATTCCCCAGAATGCCAGCGAAGCGCCCAATCTGGTCAAGCTGCTCGCCGACCCCAAGGTCACCAAGATCTTCCACTATGCGCGCTTTGATGTCGCCGCCTTGCGCAATCGTTTTGGCGTGGTCACCGGCCCCATCTATTGCACCAAGATCGCCTCCAAGCTGGTCCGCACCTATACTGATCGCCATGGACTCAAGGAGCTGGCGCGCGAACTGCTCAGCGTGGATCTGTCCAAGCAGCAGCAGAGCTCGGACTGGGGCACCGACAAGCTCAGCGAAGCCCAGCTCGAATATGCCGCTTCCGACGTGCTCTACCTGCACGATCTCAAGCGGCATCTGGATCGCATGCTGGCCCGCGAAAACCGTACCGAGATCGCTCAGGCCTGCTTTGAATTCCTCAAGACGCGCAGCGAACTTGATCTGCTCGGCTGGAGCGAAACCGACATCTTTGCGCATAGCTGATGGCGGCAGCGGCGATGAACCTGCAGGCCGACGCCGCTCAGCGCCAGGCCATCTACCGGCGCCTGGAAGCCCGCAATCGTATTGTGGCGATCCTGCGCGTCGGCGTGCCTGCTCTGGGCGTGTTGGTTCTGGTGTCGCTGCTCGGCCAGATCTATGTCTCGAGCCTGACCAGCCGCTTCGGCGTCGGGCGCATCGAAGTCACCCGTGACAGCGTCTCCATCGAGACCCCGGAATATTCCGGGGTGCTGGACAACGGCACCACCTATCGCGTCTGGGCGGAACAAGCACAGGCCTCGATTGATGCGACCGACCAGATCGCCTTGACGCAGGGCATCCTGTCCATGGTGCGCACCAATGGCGTGGAAACCCGCATCAATGCCCGTCACGCCATGCTCGATACCGGCGCCGAGACCGTGACCATTGTCGGACTCGCAGAAATTGCCGAATCCACCGGCACCACCGGCACCATTATTGATTCTGTTTTTGATTACGCCACCCAGACTCTGGTCGGGCGCGGCGCCGTCCATATCGATTATGCCGATGGTTCGACCCTGGATGGTGTGGGCATGACCTATGACGCCACCCAGGCGGTCTGGACATTCTCCAATGCGAACGTCACCCTGCCCTCTACGCCCGGATCCGACATACCATGATGCTGCGCACGTTCGCTTTCCTTGCCCTGGCCATGCTGGCCGGCCCGGCCTTTGCCCAGCAAAAGGTCAACATCACGGCTGACCTGTTCAGCATTGATGAGGCGACCAGCACCGCCGTGTTCACTGGCAATGTCGTGGTTGTTCACCCCACGGTGACCGTTTGGGCCCCCAAGGTTGTCGCCACCTACGGCGCGGGCGGCACCACCGACATCAAGACCTTCGAAGCCACCGGCGACGTCAAATTGGAAACCTCCGAACAGACCGCTACCGGCCAGCGCGCTGTCTTCACCCCCGGTGATCAATTGCTGCGCCTGACCGGCAACGTGATCGTGGTCAATGAGGGCGGTACCGTCAATTCCGATGAACTGGTGGTCAATCTGGCGACCAATGTCTCCACCTTTACCAGCGGCCAGAATGGCCGGGTCACCGGGATTTTTACCTCGCAATGACCGATCCGCAAACCAAGCCGCGTCTCGACCAGACCGGATGGCTGGTCGCCCACAGCCTCGCCAAGAGTTTTGGCAAGCGGGTCGTGGTGCGCGATGTGTCCATTGCCGTGCGGCGCGGCGAGGCCGTTGGCCTGCTCGGCCCCAATGGTGCAGGCAAGACCACGGTCTTCACCATGATCATGGGTCTGGTCAAACCCGATGCCGGCTCCATCCAGCTTGATGGCCGCGCCATCACGCACCTGCCGCTGTTTCAGCGCGGTCAGCTCGGGATTGGCTATCTGCCGCAGGAGCCCTCGATTTTTCGCGGCCTGACCGTCAGCGGCAATATTCTGGCCGTGCTGGAAAATCACGTCAGTGGCCGGGCAGCCCGCAAGGCGCGCCTGAATTCCCTCTTGGAGGAATTCTCCATTCAGCATCTGGCCAAGGCCAATGCGCTGGCGCTTTCAGGCGGCGAACGCCGTCGCGTTGAACTGGCGCGCGCTCTGGCGGCCGACCCCGCCTTCATGCTGCTCGATGAACCCTTTGCAGGTGTGGACCCCATTGCCGTGGCCGAGGTTAAAGGCCTTGTGCGCCAGCTCACGGAACGGGGCATTGGCGTGCTGATCACCGATCACGCCGTGCGCGAAACCCTGGGTCTGGTCGATCGCGCCTATGTCATCCACGGCGGCAAGGTGATGATCCAGGGTCGCCCCGATACCATCAGCGCCGATCCTGATGCACGCCGTGTCTATCTGGGCGAGAATTTCCAGATCTGACGTAACAGCGCCGTGATCTGACTTGGCACGGATTTTGCCGCCAACCTTGTTCGATGCGCGATTTTCAGGCATGGTCCGCGCTGGGAAGCGGCCGTTTTTGGTCGAATTTGCGCTAGAGGTCTAAGCTGAATGGCTCTTTCGCCGCGTCTTGAATTCCGTCAGGCCCAAAGCCTGACGCTGACGCCGCAACTGATGCAGTCCATCCGTCTGTTGCAGCTCAGCCATCTTGAGCTCAACAACTTCGTTGAGGATGAACTGCTGCGCAATCCGCTGCTCGAACGCGAGGACGGCGCCGAACCGGCCGACGCCGAGCCCGGCGAAGCCGTTGAACGCTCCACCGAAATCACCGCTTACGAAGACACCGTTGATCGCGGCGACCGCATTCAGGATGCCGATTCCATCGCTGATGGCTATGATACCGCCGTCGAGAATGTCTTCCCCGATCAGAGTGCCCAGGATCAGCTTAACCCCGCCAGTCGGCTTGATCGCAATGGCGCCAGCGAAAGCGGCGAAGCGCCCGACATCGATCAGTTCGTCGCCTCGCGCCCGGTGCTGAGCGAGCATCTCGAAGCCCAGTCCAATCTCATTCTGCGCACCGCTGCTGACCGGCTGATCGCGCGGCACCTGATCGATGGCCTCAATGAAGCGGGCTATCTCGCTATTGATCTCGATGCTCTGGCCGAACAGCTGGGCGCCGAAATGGGCGACATTGAAGCTGTGCTCGAGGCGCTGCAGGGTTGTGACCCGGTCGGCGTATTTGCGCGGTCCGTCCCCGAATGCCTGGCCATTCAGCTGCGCGAGCGGGACCGTCTTGATCCCATGATGCTCAAACTGCTCGATAATCTGGCCATGGTCACCGAGCATGACAAGATCGGCCTGATGCGCGCCATTGGCTGCGACCGCGAAGATCTGGCCGACATGCTGGCCGAATTGCGCAATCTGGATCCGCGCCCCGGCCTGGCCTTTGACAGCGGCCCGGTCGAGACCGTGGTGCCTGATGTATTTGTCCGACGTGGCCCCGATGGTGCCTGGCAGATCGAGCTCAACAGCGAGGTGCTGCCCCGCGTTCTGGTCAATCGCGTCTATTACGCCACGGTCACCAAGCAGACCCGGGCGCCAGCTGAAAAGAGCTTCCTCTCCGATTGTCTGGCCACGGCCAACTGGCTGACCAAAAGCCTCGATCAGCGCGCCCAGACCATTCTCAAGGTGTCAGCGGAAATCGTGCGCCAGCAGGATGGCTTTCTGACCCACGGCATCGCCCATCTCAAGCCCATGACGCTGCGCATGGTGGCCGAAGCCATCGACATGCACGAATCCACTGTCAGCCGGGTGACGGCCAACAAATACATCGCCACCCCGCGCGGCCTCTATGAAATGAAGTATTTCTTCACGACCGCGATCGCCTCGAGCGATGGTGGTGTCGATCATTCTGCCGAAACCGTACGCCATCGCATCAAGCAGCTCATCGATGCCGAACTGGTCACGGCCGTGCTCAGCGATGACACCATTGCCGACATGCTCAAGCAGGAGCAGGGCATCGATGTCGCCCGCCGTACGGTCGCCAAATACCGCGAGGGGATGAACATCCCGTCCTCGGTCATGCGGCGGCGTCAGAAGAAGAATGAGCAGCAAATGGCCTGAGGTACTGCGCCGGGCGAATTTGCTCGCGTAAGTTAAGGCTATTTTCGGGCGAAGTCCAAAACATAAACAAACCAGATCGGGGGTTTGCGCATTGCACCCGTGGCGCGCGCAGGTCTAGCATCATGGTGGTCGCATGCCCATATCAATGGGGTAGGCGGCAGGCGTGATCCCGAAAACCGGGAACGGCTTTCGGAGATCCTCGCGTCGCACAACGACAAGAAGGAAAAGAAGCCATGACCTTACGCGTTTCGGGAAAGAACATGGATGTCGGCGAAGCTCTCCGCGGTAAAGCCGAGGACCACTTCGACGCCGTCGTGGGCAAGTATTTCGACGGTGGCTATGACGGGCATCTAACCCTCACACCCGATGGTATCGGTTTCCGCGCCGATTGCGTGGTTCACCTTGATTCCGGCGCGACCCTGCAGGCCAGTGCCCAGGGCGGGGAACCCACGGCCGCCTATGAAGTCATGGCGCTCAATATCGAAAAGCGTCTGCGCCGCTACAACCGCAAGCTCAAGCAGCACCGCCGCGGCGTCAATGGCGGCGATCTGACCGCCCAATATACCGTCCTCGATTCGGGATCACAGTTTGATGAGCTCGATGCCGACTATGCGCCACCGGTGATTGCTGAGAGCACCAAGAGCCTGCGCCAGCTCAGCGTCGAAGAAGCTGTGATGGAACTGGACCTTACCGGTAGCCAAGTCGTGATGTTCCGCCATGCTGGACATGGTGGGCTGAATGTGGTCTACCGCCGCACCGATGGCAATATAGGCTGGATTGATCCGGCCTTGGGCGCGAATTAACCCGCGCCAGCGCCACATCTAGCGAAGTTGATCTCAAGGCGATTTGAATGGAATTGGCCGATATTCTGGCTGAGCGCGCCGTGCTGTTCTGCACGGACATAACAGCAAAAAGCCAGCTATTCGAAGTTCTTGCTGAACGTGCTGCTGAACTGACCGGGCACCCCAAGGCTGAACTCCTCGATGCCATCACTGGCCGCGAGGAACTTGGCTCGACTGGCCTGGGCAATGGCATCGCGATTCCGCATGGCAAGATTGCCGGCCTGAACGGCGTTACCGCGCTGTTTGCCCGGCTTGAACAGCCTATCGAGTTCGACGCTGTCGACGATCAACCGGTCGATCTGGTGATCATGTTGCTGGCCCCCACCGGGGCCGGCGCCGATCATCTCAAGGCCCTCTCGCGCGTGGCCCGTTTGCTGCGCACCGAGTCGGTGGTTGAGGATCTGCGCCGTCTCAGCGATCCGGACCGGCTGCATGCCGTGCTGACCGAACCACTGGCCACGCACTACGCCGCCTGATTGGCTGCCCATGAATCACAAAAGCCCTCCGGCGCGCAGTGCCGGAGGGCTTTTTCATGTCGTGCGAAAATTGGTGGGCTAGTGCAGCGTGGCCAGGCCCAGATTGGTTTCGCCAAGCCACTCGCTGACCGCATCGGCCGTGTCGGTCACCAGCAGCGGTGTGCCATCGGCGGACATCAAAAGCTGATATTCGGCTGACGCCTCGAACTCTGCGTCAGTAATCAGTGTGCCCAGCACGGCGCCAGTCACGGGTCGCAGATACGCAACCGCATCGCCGCCCAGCGCCGCGAACTGCGCGCGGGTCAGGTCCTTGAGCGGATGAATGACGTGATCTGCTACGGTCTCGTCGTTTCTTTTTTCATACATAGTGTCGGCCCTTTCCTCAGACTGAGCGAATTTCGATACGGCGGGCAACCTTGGTCGTCAGGGGGCGCTCGATAGCAATAACGAGCATACCATGCCCTAAAGTTGCATCCTTGACGATCATTCCGTCGGCCAGCAGGAACGAGCGCTGGAATTGCCGTGCGGCAATACCCCTGTGCAGGAACTCGCGTCCCGCCTCATCCTGCTGCTTGCCACGCACCACGATCTGGCTGTCTTCAGCCATCACGTCCAGCTCATGAGCGCCAAAACCGGCAACGGCTATGGACACCAGAAACTGCTCGGTGCCCTGGGCATCAACAGTGCGCTCGATATTATAGGGCGGATAGCCGTCGGCGGATTTGGCCAACCGATCGACACGCTCCTCAAAACTGTCAAAGCCGAGGAGAAATGGGGCGGAAAACACCGAAATACGCGACATACAAGCCGTCCTTGATCGTCAAGCAACGTACCAACGCGCGACCCGATTGCAGTGGCATCGCGCGTCTGCAAGAAATATGGGACCTGAGCGCGCCCCGTTCAAGGTCAAGGAATTCGTCTCATGTCCCAGACTGTGTCCGTCATCACGCCAGCCTATGAGGCCCACGCCACAATCGTGACCACCGTGGCCAGCGTGATCGGCCAGACCCACCCCGATTGGCAGCTCTGGATCATTGCCGATGACGGCGAAGACTATGCCGCCGTGCTGGCGGATGCCGGCATCCGCGATTCCCGGATCATGCACATAACCAGTGGTGGCTTGGGCCGTGGTGCCTCCAATGCGCGCAATGTGGCGCTTGAACAGATCAGCACACCCTATGCGGCCATTCTGGACGCCGATGACCGGCTCAAGCCGCAAAAGCTCGAGCTGGCGGTTGCCGCGCTGGCCGAGCACGCCATCGTCACCACTGCGCTCGATGTTATGGACGAGCAGTTCAACCATTTGCGGCTTGTCGGGCAGGGGCCCGATCGCACGCTGGACCCGGGCCAGCACAAATGGGTCAGCCTTTCCATGGATTCCATGCTGGTCTGGGATCGGCGCCGCGCCGACGGCCGCTATGATCCCACCATGAGCAACATGACCGATCTCGAATTCCTGTTGCAGCTCTATACCAGCGTGCCGCACTCCTACCATCTGGGCACCCCGCTGCACGACTACATCAAGCGCAGCGCATCCATGAGTAATGGTGCCAATGTGACCGCGGGTATGATGGCCTCCAAAGCCACCATTCTGCAGCGCCTGCGTGCCGGCGCCTATGGACTGCCAGCTGAAGATGCCGCCGGGCTGGAGAAATTTCTCGAGATTTCCCTGGCCGCAGAGCCGCTTTATCCGCCCGCTCTGGCCCACCAGCCCGGCCTGCTGTTCGAGGATCACCTCGAGCCCCGGCTGCGCTGAGGACAGCAAAAGGCCGACCCCCGAGGGAGCCGGCCAGCATTTGGTCTACGCTGATCTTAGAGTGCGTAGAGGGTCAGGCTGTTCTCTTCGCCGCTGACACCGACGATCTGGTCCAGCGTGTAACCCTGACGCTCAATGGTCTCCATCAGCCACTTGTTGTTCTGCACGCGTGCCTTTACGGCGGCTGGGTCATTGTTGAAGGCCAGCGAGTGGGCTTCATTCTCATTGACCTTGAGCACGGTTGCGCTCG
>NZ_JAGXTP010000005.1:2500-5706 GCF_018334155.1 Devosia litorisediminis
CGATCAAACAGCCGATGCAGCAATGCATTGGCATTTCACAATCCCGACGACGGAATTGGATGGCTTCAAGAGGGCTGTTCAATGTTGATGTTGCGGGCATTGATAATGAGAACGATCAAGCGTCTTAAGTGCATTCAGTGGATGCCTTGGCGTGCACAGGCGATGAAGGACGTAATACGCTGCGATAAGCGTCGGGGAGCTGCGAATAAGCTTTGATCCGATGATTTCCGAATGGGGAAACCCGACCATTTAGGTCACCCGAAAGGGAGCTAACCTGGGGAACTGAAACATCTAAGTACCCAGAGGAAAGGACATCAACCGAGACTCCGTTAGTAGTGGCGAGCGAACGCGGACCAGGCCAGTGGCCTCTTTGTAAGAACGGGAATGGAATGGAAATTCCAGCCATAGTGGGTGATAGCCCCGTACCGGTAGAAAGCATTGAGGTCCTCGAGTAAGGCGGAACACGTGAAATTCTGTCTGAACATGGGTAGACCACTATCCAAGCCTAAGTACTCGTGCACGACCGATAGCGAACAAGTACCGTGAGGGAAAGGTGAAAAGCACCCCGACGAGGGGAGTGAAATAGTTCCTGAAACTGGATGCATACAAACAGTAGGAGCCCGCAAGGGTGACTGCGTACCTCTTGTATAATGGGTCATCGACTTAGTCTAACTAGCAAGCTTAAGCCGTTAGGTGTAGGCGTAGCGAAAGCGAGTCTGAATAGGGCGTTAAGTTAGTTGGATTAGACCCGAAACCGAGTGATCTAGGTATGAGCAGGCTGAAGGTAAGGTAACACTTACTGGAGGGCCGAACCCACGTCTGTTGAAAAAGACGGGGATGACTTGTTCCTAGGGGTGAAAGGCCAATCAAACTCGGAAATAGCTGGTTCTCCGCGAAAGATATTTAGGTATCGCCTCGAGCGAATACTCTGGGGGGTAGAGCACTGGATGGGCTAGGGGGTCTCACCGACTTACCAAACCTAACCAAACTCCGAATACCCAGAAGTACTACTCGGGAGACAGACGGCGGGTGCTAAGGTCCGTCGTCAAAAGGGAAACAGCCCTAACCTACAGCTAAGGTCCCCAAGTCATAGTTAAGTGGGAAAGCATGTGGGATTGCTTAGACAACCAGGAGGTTGGCTTAGAAGCAGCCATCCTTTAAAGATAGCGTAACAGCTCACTGGTCAAGCGATCCTGCGGCGAAGATGTACCGGGTCTAAAACTATGCACCGAAGCTTAGGGTTTACACTTATGTGTAAGCGGTAGCGGAGCGTTCCGTAAGCCTGCGAAGCGGTACCTGTGAGGGGCCGTGGAGGTATCGGAAGTGCGAATGATGACATGAGTAGCGACAAAAAGTGTGAGAGACACTTTCGCCGAAAGTCCAAGGGTTCCTGCGCAATGCTAATCAGCGCAGGGTTAGTCGGCCCCTAAGTCGAGGCAGAAATGCGTAGACGATGGGAATCACGTTAATATTCGTGAACCAGGTGGTAGTGACGGATCGCGCAGGTTCGTATCCCCTTATTGGATTGGGGGTGCGATGAGCCGGTTCCAGGAAATAGCTCCACCAATATTGACCGTACCCTAAACCGACACAGGTGGACTGGTAGAGTATACCAAGGCGCTTGAGAGAACTATACTGAAGGAACTCGGCAAATTGCATGCGTAACTTCGGGATAAGCATGACTTCTATGAGGGCAACCTTATAGGAGTGGCACAAAAGAGGGGGTGGCGACTGTTTACTAAAAACACAGGGCTCTGCGAAGTTGCAAAACGACGTATAGGGTCTGACGCCTGCCCGGTGCCGGAAGGTTAAAAGGAGATGTGCAAGCATTGAATTGAAGCCCCGGTAAACGGCGGCCGTAACTATAACGGTCCTAAGGTAGCGAAATTCCTTGTCGGGTAAGTTCCGACCTGCACGAATGGCGTAACGACTTCCCCACTGTCTCCAGTATAGACTCAGCGAAATTGAATTCCCCGTGAAGATGCGGGGTTCCTGCGGTCAGACGGAAAGACCCCATGCACCTTTACTATAGCTTTACGCTGGCATTTGTGTCGGCATGTGCAGGATAGGTGGTAGGCTTTGAAGCAAGGACGCTAGTTCGTGTGGAGCCGCAAGATGAGATACCACCCTTATCGTCATAGATGTCTAACCGCGGCATAACAGTGTCCGGGACAGCGTATGGTGGGTAGTTTGACTGGGGCGGTCGCCTCCCAAAGAGTAACGGAGGCGCGCGATGGTGGGCTCAGACCGGTCGGAAATCGGTCGCTGAGTGCAATGGCATAAGCCTGCCTGACTGCGAGACTGACAAGTCGAGCAGAGACGAAAGTCGGTCATAGTGATCCGGTGGTCCCGCGTGGAAGGGCCATCGCTCAACGAATAAAAGGTACGCTGGGGATAACAGGCTGATAATGCCCAAGAGTCCATATCGACGGCATTGTTTGGCACCTCGATGTCGGCTCATCACATCCTGGGGCTGGAGCAGGTCCCAAGGGTATGGCTGTTCGCCATTTAAAGTGGTACGTGAGCTGGGTTTAGAACGTCGTGAGACAGTTCGGTCCCTATCTGCCGTGGGTGTAGGAATATTGAGAAGAGCTGACCCTAGTACGAGAGGACCGGGTTGGACGAATCTCTGGTGGACCTGTTGTGGCGCCAGCCGCATTGCAGGGTAGCTAAATTCGGACGGGATAACTGCTGAAAGCATCTAAGCAGGAAGCCTCCTTCAAAACTAGTATTCCCTTGAGAGCCGTGGAAGACCACCACGTCGATAGGCCGGGTGTGGAAGCGTAGCAATATGTGAAGCTTACCGGTACTAATAGCTCGATTGGCTTGATCGTTCTCATTAATCTATGTCCGCATAGACTGTGAAATGATCGGCTCAGACACCAGACCAACACTCCTTGCATGGGAGAGTTGTTGGTCCAATACAAAACATAACCAGAATTCACTCATACGTTTTTCGCTGACCTTGTGGTTCTTGCGAGGAGCCCAAGACCCGATCCCATCCCGAACTCGACCGTCAAATTCCTCCGCGCCAATGGTACTAAGTCTTAAGGCTTGGGAGAGTAGGTCGCTGCAAGGTCTGCCAAAAACGTATGATCTCATTACGATGTCGAAAAAGAATAAAAGAAGCCCTCACTGGAAACAGTGAGGGCTTCTTGCGTTCAAAAAACCAAAATAACAAACAAAACAAACGCCAAGGGCTGCCG